>NZ_JBFUBR010000007.1:0-291727 GCF_056405655.1 Pseudomonas sp. P1_F7 | reverse complement strand
GTGAAGTCCGGTTCGGCTGACGACGCGACCTTCCTGCTGACCAACGCCGACACCGTGATCATCGTGCCGGGCTACGGCCTGGCGGTGGCCCGTGCTCAGCACGCGCTGAAGGAACTGACCGAGAAGCTGACCCACCGCGGCGTGACCGTGAAGTATGCGATCCACCCGGTGGCCGGTCGTATGCCCGGGCACATGAACGTGTTGCTGGCCGAGGCCGAAGTGCCTTACGACCAGGTGTTCGAGATGGACGACATCAACTCCGAGTTCGGCCAGGCCGACGTGGTGCTGGTGTTGGGCGCCAACGACGTGGTCAACCCGGCCGCGAAGAACGATCCGAAATCGCCGATTGCCGGCATGCCGATCCTCGAAGCGTTCAAGGCCAAGACCATCATCGTCAACAAGCGCTCGATGGCCAGCGGCTATGCCGGCCTGGACAACGAGCTGTTCTACCTGGACAAAACCATGATGGTGTTCGGCGACGCTAAAAAGGTCATCGAAGACATGGTCAAGGCCGTCGACTAACCCTCTGCGGTACACAGAACGCCCCGACTCGTCGGGGCGTTTTTGTTTGCGCAAATCGTCGGACAAACTATTCTTTTGTTACCGATCCGGTAACGGTGTTTTGCTTTAAAGGCCCGGAATAGACGCCTCGATTGCGACCTTGGTAGCGGGACAGAAGCCAGCGCAATTCACTAGACTGCACGTCCTGCTACCTGTTGCCCGAGATAACAATCCATGTACCGTGACCGTATTCGCCTGCCTTCGTTGTTGGACAAAGTGATGAGCGCTGCCGACGCTGCCGCTCTGATTGAGGACGGCATGACCGTCGGCATGAGTGGCTTTACTCGCGCTGGCGAAGCCAAGGCCGTCCCCCAGGCGCTGGCCGAGCGTGCCAAGGTCACGCCGCTGAAGATCAGCCTGATGACCGGCGCAAGCCTGGGCAACGACCTCGACAAGCAGTTGACCGAAGCTGGCGTGCTGTCGCGACGCATGCCGTTTCAGGTCGACAGCACCCTGCGCAAGGCGATCAATGCCGGTGAAGTCATGTTCATCGACCAGCACTTGTCGGAAACCGTGGAGCAATTGCGCAACCAGCAATTGAAACTGCCGGACATTGCCGTGATTGAAGCCGTGGCGATCACCGAACAAGGGCATATCGTGCCAACCACCTCGGTAGGCAACTCGGCCAGCTTCGCGATTTTCGCCAAGCACGTGATCGTCGAGATCAACATGGCGCACAACCCGAATCTCGAAGGTCTGCACGACATCTATATTCCGACCTACCGTCCGACCCGCACGCCGATTCCGCTGGTCAAGGTCGACGATCGCATTGGTAGCACCGCCATTCCGATTCCAGCGGAAAAAATCGTCGCCATCGTGGTCACCAACCAGGCTGACTCGCCCTCCACTGTCCTTGCGCCGGACGCCGAGACCCAGGCCATTGCCGACCACCTGATCGACTTCTTCAAACAGGAAGTGGCAGCCGGGCGCATGACCAACAAGCTCGGCCCACTACAAGCCGGTATCGGCACCATCGCCAACTCGGTGATGTGTGGCCTGATCGACTCGCCGTTCGAAGACCTGACGATGTATTCCGAGGTGCTGCAGGACTCGACCTTCGACCTGATCGACGCTGGCAAGCTGAGCTTTGCTTCGGGCAGTTCGATCACCCTGTCGAGCCGGCGCAATGCCGACGTGTTCGGCAATCTGGAGCGCTACAAGGACAAGCTGGTCCTGCGCCCGCAGGAGATTTCCAACCACCCTGAAGTCGTGCGCCGCCTCGGCATCATCGGCATCAACACCGCCCTTGAGTTCGACATCTATGGCAACGTCAACTCCACTCACGTCTGCGGCACACGGATGATGAATGGCATCGGCGGCTCAGGCGACTTCGCGCGCAACGCGCACCTGTCCGTGTTCGTGACCAAGTCGATCGCCAAGGGCGGTGCGATCTCCAGCGTGGTGCCGATGGTCAGCCACGTTGACCATACCGAACAYGACGTCGACATCCTCGTGACCGAAGTGGGCCTGGCTGACTTGCGAGGCCTTGCGCCCCGGGAGCGTGCCCGGGTCATCATCGACAAGTGCGTGCACCCGGATTACCGCCAGGCGCTGAATGATTACTTCACCGCCGCATGCGCCATCGGCGGGCACACCCCGCACATCCTGCGTGACGCCCTGAGCTGGCACATCAACCTGGAAGAAACCGGGCAAATGCTGAAGAAGTAATTGATACAGATAGCAGCTGGCGCAAACACAGTTTCGTCAGCTTGCTATTACTTCCGCGCAAACTGAAAAAAACTGTACTGCTGTACCGGTCATTTCCTACGGAAAACTCCCACCTGACTGGGCGAAAACTGTAAATTAGCACCACAACAGTGCAGACAGGTACAGTTGCCTCAATTTCGACCAGTACACCCCCTATAAACAGTTAACTGAGCCCTCACAATACAGATGAACTGTATCTACAGAGACTAGGCAAACGAGAGGATCATGGGCACCAGTTAAACCACTACCTAATCCCGCCATAAGCGGAAGGATGACCACCATGGAACGTACACTCAGTTCCGATCTGTTCTTTCAAGATACTGCTGCAAAAACCCAGGCTTCCCTGCCTCTGCGCGTTATCGCCAACCTGATGCTGTGGCAGCGCCGCATTACCAGCCGCCATCAACTGGCTCGCCTGGATTCGCGCCTGCTGGCTGACGCCGGGATTAGCGAAGCACAACGCTACGAAGAGCTGAGCAAGCCGTTCTGGCGCTAAGTTAGCGTCGCTGGCTCTGACCTTAAGGTCCACCGCCAGCAACCCGAATTGAAAAAACAAAACCCGTCGTGGGAAACCACGACGGGTTTTGTCGTTTTGGCCTGTCAAATCCGGTCTTACAGTAGGGAAACCTGAATACCAGTACAGTTTGAGAAAACAACAAACTGAACGAGTACAATATCGTCGCAGTGTGTCTGTAGTGGATGTTTGGCCGGTGTCAGCATGGAGCCCTCTACTTATCAGGACAGGGACCGCGCCATGAATTCTTTACAGGATGTTTCCACCCCCTCAGTTCAATCGAGACCTTGCTTGCACTGGGTTAGAGATCTGCTGACAGGACTCTTCGCTAGCCTGGAAAGGGCGAGAACACGACGTTTACTGGCTCAACTCGATGATCGTCAGCTATCAGACCTTGGCATCAGCCACGCCGACCRCATCAATGAATTGGATAAACCGTTCTGGCGCTGACTGCCTGTTTGCATGACGGGCTGTTCGAACTGACACACTCAGGCCTAATATCAAATCAGAACGTGGCGAGCGCCAAGCGCCTGGCGTCTGACTTTGCAGACACTGCGCCATTTTTCAATTGGTTTACACAAAGGAGTTACCCATGTCCCGTCTCCGTCTGCTCAGCGCTGCAGCCCTGTTTGCCGTGGCTGCCAGCGCCCAAGCCAGCAGCTTCATCGTGACCACGGATGCTGTCGTCAATGCGCTCAAAGCCACGTCCGATGCGACTACCGATGTCGTCTCGTCTTCGTTCAAGGATGACAAGATTGTCCTCGCGGCCCGTGACGACGCAGCCAGCTTCGTCGCCAGTGAAGGTTCCATCCGCGGCGTGAAACTGGAAAGCGCACTCGACCATATTCGCCACCAGGCGCCACAGCTGAACGCAAGCGACGCCCAACTGGCGCAAGCGATTCTGACGATCTAAACGACCGCACAGACATGGGGCACACCCGACGTGCCCCAATGTTTCTGCGCTGGCTCTAGAACGGGCCTTGCGCTAGCCTTGGGACTCATTTTTAACTGTCGAGTCTCATGCGTTTTCCTTCAAATCTCTTGATCGCTCCAGCCTTTCTTACCCTTGGTTGCTGCGGATCGGCCCACGCTTATGACGCCTTCAATCTGTCCACCCAAGGCATCGTCGCCAGCGGTTACGCCACAAGTTTGGTGACCAGCGCCCCCTTCGACCATAAACTGCTGCTCGCCGCCCAGGATGACGCTGCGGCATTCATTGCCAGTGACGGCCAACTGAGAGGCGCACGACTGGAGTCGGCCCTGCGGTATCTGCGCCGAACCCAGGCAAAACTTCATGCCAGCGACCTTGAACTGGCACAAGCAATTCTCGTCCAATAGTTATCCCTGTTTTTCTGGAGTCGTTCCATGCGTAACCCGCTGATTGCTGCCACCTTAGGCCTGCTGCTGTTGGCCGATGTGTCCCAGGCACATACTCTGGTTGCCACCAGTAACATGCTGATCCGCGCCACCCAGCGCACCCTCGATTTCACCTCCGACACCACCACGTCCATTCGCGATTCGAAAATCGTGCGCGAAGCCCAGGACGACGCCGCCAGTTTCGTTGCCAGCAATGGCGACATTCGTGGCGCTCACCTGGAATCCGCTTTCGACTTGCTGCGCACCCGCGTGCCGGAAGCCCGCGACGCCAGTGATCAGGATCTCGCCGAAGCCATCCTCGCACTGTGAAGCGTCCAGGCGCCTGGCTGCTGGCCGGGGCACTGTTGCTGCTCGGCAACACGGCCCACGCAGGCCTTCAGTTAAATCTCAAGACCGAAGGTCTGACTCCCGCACAACAGCAAGCCAGTCAGGCGTTGCTCGATGAAGCTATGCAGGCACTGCCGCCACGCTTTATCGAGCAACTCGATCGGCGCATCGACGTCGGCTGGACCGATGACATGCCGCGCAACGCCTACGGCCAGGCATCGCTGGTGTCCGAGCTCGATCTGAACCGCAACCTGTTGGCCGGTCTCACCGATGGCAGCGCCGCGACCAGGAAAACCCATCGCCCCCATGGCACCGTGCGCCGGGAAATGCTGGCCACGGTGTTGCACGAGCTGACTCACATCTACGACCGCTCGCGCCTGTGGCCGGATGCCGAGCGCAAGCTGATTCAGCGCTGCACCCAGCGCAACAACAGCTCGGGGCTGGTGGGCATTCCTGATCAATGTCGGGGCCAGTCCGATCGGCGTTATACCCTCAGTGACGATCCGCGCCTGCTCGACCTCGCCGGCTGGCAGCAATACGTAGGCCGTCGTGGTGAACGCGAACAGCACAATCGCCAGATTGCCCGCAGTCCGGACATCTACGAGACCAGCAGCCCAAAGGAATTCGTCGCGGTCAACATGGAATATTTCCTCCTCGACCCGAGCTACGCCTGCCGCCGCCCCGCGCTGTACCGCTACTACAAGGAACATTTCGGCTGGGCGCCCGCCGCCAAAAACAGCTGCAGCAAAACCTTCGCCTTCCTCAATGCCGGCAACGACTTCGCCAAGACACCTTTGGGCCAGGTCGATCCGGAGCGGGTCTATGCCGTTGACTATCTGCTGGCCGAGGCTAACCAGAACCTGTTCAGCCGCTGGGGCCACAGCATGTTGCGCCTTGTGATCTGCGCGCCGGGCCGACCACGCGGACCGGATTGTCGACTGGATCTGGACCAGCATCTTGTGCTGTCGTACCGCGCCTTCGTCGGCGACGTACAACTGTCGAGCTGGGATGGCCTGGTCGGTAAGTACCCGTCGCGACTGTTTATCCTGCCACTGTCCCAGGTCATCGACGAGTACACCAAGACCGAACTGCGCAGCCTGGCCTCCGTGCCCCTGAACCTGTCGCGCAGAGAGATTGAAGACGTGGTGGGACGTGCCGCCGAGATGCACTGGAGCTACGACGGCAACTACTTCTTCCTGTCGAACAACTGCGCGGTGGAAGAGCTGAAATTGCTGCGTGGCGGTACCAATAACCCGCAATTGGTGGGACTCGACAACATCATGCCCAATGGTTTGCTGGAAGTGCTGAAAGGCCGCGGACTGGCGGACACCAGTGTGCTGGACGACCCGCGAGAAGCCTTGCGCCTGGGTTTTCGCTTCGACTCCTTCCGCGAGCGCTATCAGGCCATGTTCGAGATCCTGAAAAAGCACTTGCCGATCAAACAGGAAACCGTCGAAGACTGGCTCGAATTGAAAGCCGCAGAGCGCCGGCAATGGTTCGAGCAGGCCGATTTGCGCACCAGCGCGGCATTGCTGCTATTGGAACAGGCCAGTTTCCGTCAGCAATTGCTGCTGGCCCAGGATGAAGTGAAACAGCGTTATCTGGGCGCCCGAGAGCTGAAGAATGGCGGTATGGATAAGGCCAACGAGACGCTCAAGGACATTCTCGCCAACAGTGGTTTCCTCAGCCGGCCGGCGGAACTGCTGGGCACCAACGGTTATGGCTTGCCGCAATCGAGCGAGTGGGAGCATCTGGAATCGGAAAGCAGCCAGCGCCAGAAACAACTCCTGGCGCTGTCCGGGGATCTGGACAAGGAGGTGAGGGCGCTGCTTGAACCGAGCCGCGCCGCCGAAATGGCCGCCAACGAGGCCAACGTGAAGCAGATTGGTGAGCACCTGCGCAAACTGCACAAGGCATCAGGCGGGATAGAGTTGCCTTGATCCGTAACCTGTAGGAGCGAGCTTGCTCGCGATGGGCTGCACATCCAGCATTGATGTTGGCTGACAGGCCGCTATCGTCGGATCGCCGCCCGGAGCAAGCTCGCTCCCACAAGGGTTACAGCGTTTAGCCACACACAGCAAAAAGGGCTTCAGAACGCAGTCCTGAAGCCCTTTTTGCTGTTCAGTCTCTGAATCAGGAACGTTGCCTTCAGCTGACGCGGGCCTTACGCACGCCTTCGGCCAACGCCGAACACAGGCTCAGCACGCCATCCACGGCTTGTTCCGGGGAGGTGGCATTGGCGATGTGATCGATCAACGCCGAGCCCACCACCACGCCATCAGCCAGACGTGCAATGGACGCTGCCTGTTCCGGAGTCCGGATACCGAAACCGATGCTGATCGGCAGGTCGGTATGGCGGCGCAGACGCGCGACCGCTTCTTCGACGTGTTCCAGCGTGGCAGCACCGGCGCCGGTCACACCGGCCACCGAGACGTAATAGACGAAACCGGAGCTGCCGTTGAGAACAGTCGGCAGGCGCACATCGTCGGTGGTCGGCGTGGTCAGGCGAATGAAATCCAGGCCCGCGGCCTGCGCCGGGTCGCACAACTCGCCGTTATGCTCTGGCGGCAGGTCGACCACGATCAGGCCATCAACCCCGGCCTCTTTGGCTTCGGCAATGAAGCGCGGTACGCCGTACATGTGGATCGGGTTGAAGTACCCCATCAGCACCAGCGGCGTTTCGTTGTTGTCCTGGCGGAACTCGCGAACCATTTGCAGGGTTTTCGCCAGATTCTGTTTGGCACCCAACGCACGGATGTTGGCGAGCTGGATGGCCGGGCCGTCCGCCATCGGGTCGGTGAAGGGCATGCCCAGTTCGATCACGTCGGCGCCGGCTGCCGGCAAGCCCTTGAGGATTGCCAGAGACGTGTCATAGCCCGGGTCGCCAGCGGTCACGAAGGTCACCAGAGCGGCGCGGTTCTGTTCCTTGAGTTCGGCAAAACGCGTTTGCAGGCGGCTCATCAGTGTTTCTCCTGCTTCGATTGCTCTTGTTGAGAGTGTTCCATGTGGTGCATCACGGTTTGCATGTCCTTGTCGCCACGGCCGGACAGGTTGACCACCATCAGGTGATCCTTCGGCAGGCTCGGTGCGCGCTTGAACACTTCAGCCAGGGCATGGGCGCTTTCCAGGGCAGGGATGATCCCTTCCAGGCGGCAGCACTGGTGAAACGCGGCGAGGGCTTCGTCGTCGGTCACCGAGGTGTACTGAACCCGGCCGATGTCGTGCAACCAGGCGTGTTCCGGACCGATGCCCGGGTAGTCCAGGCCGGCAGAGATCGAATGGGCGTCGATGATCTGACCGTCGTCGTCCTGCAGCAGGAAGGTGCGGTTGCCGTGCAACACACCCGGTACGCCACCGTTCAGGCTGGCCGCATGCTTGCCGGTCTCGATGCCGTAACCGGCAGCTTCAACACCGATGATCTCGACGCTCTTGTCGTCGAGGAACGGGTGGAACAGGCCCATGGCGTTGGAACCACCGCCAATGCACGCCACCAGGCTGTCCGGCAGGCGGCCTTCCTGGGCTTGCAGTTGCTCGCGGGTTTCCTTGCCGATCACGGCCTGGAAGTCGCGGACCATCGCCGGGTAAGGGTGCGGACCGGCCACGGTGCCGATCAGGTAAAAGGTGCTGTCGACGTTGGTCACCCAGTCACGCAGGGCTTCGTTCATCGCATCCTTCAGCGTGCCGGTACCGGCCACCACCGGGATCACTTCGGCACCTAGCAGCTTCATGCGGAACACGTTGGCCTGCTGACGTTCGATGTCAGTGGTGCCCATGTAGATCACGCAATCCAGACCGAAACGCGCGGCGACGGTGGCCGTGGCCACACCGTGCATGCCGGCGCCGGTCTCGGCGATGATGCGCTTCTTGCCCATGCGCCGCGCCAGCAGGATCTGGCCGATGCAGTTGTTGATCTTGTGCGCGCCGGTGTGGTTCAGCTCTTCACGCTTGAGGTAGATCTTCGCGCCGCCGCAGAACTCGGTCAGACGCTCGGCGAAATACAGTGGGCTTGGACGTCCGACGTAGTCGCGCTGGAAGTAGGCCAGTTCTTCCTTGAATGCAGGATCTTCCTTGGCCAACTCATATTCACGGGCCAGGTCGAGGATCAACGGCATCAGGGTTTCGGCAACGTAGCGGCCGCCGAACGCGCCAAACAGGCCGTTGGCATCAGGGCCGTTGCGCAGATTAGTCTGGGTCATGGGGCGCTCCAGTTGAATGCGTGAAATGATGCATAAAGAGATAGTGGGCTTCACTCTACCCCTGACGACCCGACCTGAAAACCGATAAGATCGCCACAACCTGTCAGGAAAACTCACAGATCCAATGAGCCATGACCTTCCTCCGCTGAACGCGCTTCGCGCCTTCGAAGCCACTGCCCGCTTGAACAGCGTCAGTCAGGCGGCCGAGCAGTTGCACGTCACCCATGGGGCCGTCAGCCGGCAACTCAAGGTGCTTGAAGAGCACCTCGGCGTAAGCCTGTTCATCAAGGACGGACGCGGCCTGAAACTCACAGAAGCCGGGTTACGCCTGCGTGATGCCAGCAGCGAGGCCTTCGAGCGCCTGCGCAGTGTTTGCACCGAACTCACACAAAGCACGGCCGATGCTCCCTTCGTGCTCGGTTGCTCGGGAAGCCTGCTGGCACGCTGGTTTATCCCGCGCCTGGGGCGACTCAATGCCGACCTGCCGGACTTGCGCCTGCACCTGTCGGCCGGAGAAGGCGATCTCGATCCGCGAAGACCGGGGCTGGATGCCTTGCTGGTCTTTGCCGAGCCCCCCTGGCCAGCGGACATGCAGGTTTTTGAGCTGGCCAGCGAACGCATCGGTCCGGTCATGAGCCCGCGGTTCACCGGCTATGAACGGCTCAAGGACGCGCCGGACACTGCACTGCTGAGCGAACCCTTGCTGCACACCACCTCACGCCCGCAAGCCTGGCCAAGCTGGGCGCAACCACGCGGCCTCGACGCCAGGGCATTGAAGTACGGTCAGGGATTTGAACATTTGTATTACTTGCTGGAAGCCGCCGTCGCGGGTCTGGGCGTAGCGATCGCTCCCGAACCCTTGGTGGCGGAGGACTTGAAAGCCGGCCGCCTGGTTGCGCCATGGGGCTTCAGTGAAACCCCGGCACAACTGGCGTTGTGGCTACCCAAGCGCGCCGCGGACGGGCGCGCCCGGCAACTGGCGCAGTGGCTCAAGAACGAGCTGCGTCGAGCGGATTAATCACGCTTGCACAACAGATAAGCGGCCAGCAGGCCCAATGCGCCCACGGCAACACCGGCTGTTGTCCAAGGGTGCTCCTGGGCGTAGTCCCGGGTGGCAATCCCGGTTTCGCGGGTTTTGACCTTGACCTCTTCATAGGCATCGGCAAGCAGATGGCGCGAGTGCCTCAAGGCATTCTCGGCGTTGCTTTTCAGGGTCTTGAGGGTTTTACGCGACTCGTCCGAGGCGTCGTCCTTCAGGCTTTCCAAAGACTTGAGCAGACTCTCGATCTCGGCTTCCATGCTTTGCAATGAGGCTTTGCGTAACGAGCTGTTGGCCATGGTGGCTCTCCTGCATTGGTGATGAGTGGCGTGTGTTGGTTGGGACTTCACGGGTTCGAGAAAGTGCAGAAAATCTGAACTTCACCGTCAGAACGGCCAACAGAAGAAATAGGAAAAATCACTGCTAGTCTGTAATTCACACGCCGAGGAGAACGCCATGTCTGACCATCACACCTACAAGAAAGTCGAGCTGATCGGCTCGTCCACCAGCAGTATCGAAGATGCGATCAACAATGCGCTGGCCGAAGCCAGCAAAAGCATCAAGTACATGGAATGGTTTGAAGTGACCGAGACCCGTGGACACATCAGGGACGGCAAGGCTGCGCACTTTCAGGTGACCTTGAAAGTCGGATTCCGGATTGCCAGTAGCTGACTTTGGGCTAGTCTTCTGAACTTGCACGCCGGTCGAATGCCATAGGGAATGGCAAAGCACTCCATGAGTGCGTCCGGCTGACGGCTGGTTACCCCTATGATCCGACCAGGGAATGCAACCGATGAAGAAGTTTATGTTGGCAGTGGGTTTGTTGAGCCTTGCGGGGAGCGCATTGGCGGGTGGCAAACCATGCGAAGAGCTGAAAGCCGAAATCGCAGCGAAACTTGATGCCAAGGGCGTTTCCGGTTATTCGCTGGAGATTGTCGACAAAGGTGCCGCTGCCGGCGGGAAAGTTGTTGGCAAATGCGAAGAGGGCGCCAAAGTGATCGTCTATAAAAAGTAGGCCGGGTCCCACTTGAATGAAAAAGCCGACGTCAGGGCGTCGGCTTTTTCATGCCTGCATTTTGAGTATCAGCCTCGCATGACCTGCGCCAGCAACTCGTAGGAATGCACGCGATCCGCATGTTCGTACAGGTCACAGGTGAAAATCAGCTCGTCAGCCTGAGTCTGTTCGATCAGGACCTCGAGTTTGGCGCGGATTTTCTGCGGGCTGCCGATCATGGCCAAGCCAAGGAAATCGTGCACAGCCTCTTTCTCATGGGGCAGCCACAGGCCGTCCATGGTCTTCACCGGCGGACGCTGTACCAGGCTTTGGCCACGCATCAGGGCGAGAATCCGCTGGAACACCGAAGTCGCCAGGTAATCGGCCTGCTCGTCGGTATCGGCTGCCACCAATGGCACACCGAGCATCACGTAGGGTTTGTCCAAAACGGCTGACGGTTTGAAGTGATTGCGGTAGACCCGAATCGCTTCATGCATGTAGCGCGGTGCGAAATGCGATGCGAAGGCATAGGGCAAACCGCGCTCACCGGCCAGTTGCGCACTGAACAGACTCGATCCCAACAACCAGACCGGCACATTGGTCCCGGTTCCCGGCATGGCGATGATGCGTTGGTCAGGTGTACGTGGCCCGAGGTAGCGCACCAGTTCCGCCACATCTTCCGGGAAGTCGTCGGCGCTGCCGGAGCGTTCGCGGCGCAACGCGCGTGCAGTCATTTGGTCGGAACCGGGCGCGCGGCCCAGGCCCAGGTCAATCCGGCCCGGATAAAGGCTTTCCAGGGTGCCGAACTGTTCGGCAATCACCAACGGCGCGTGGTTGGGCAACATCACTCCACCCGAACCGACTCGAATGGTCGACGTACCACCGGCCAGATAACCGAGCAGCACCGAAGTCGCGGAACTGGCGATGCCATCCATGTTGTGGTGCTCAGCCACCCAGAAGCGGTTGTAACCGAACTTCTCGACGTGCTGCGCCAGGTCCAGCGAGTTGCGCAGCGACTGGGCCGCGCTGCCGTTCTCGCGCACCGGCACCAGATCGAGGGTCGAGAACTTGATATCGGACAGTCGTTTCATAAACCTGCTTCTCCAATTGAGGGCGCAGGTTTGTTCTTGCGAACGCAAACCTGCCGAATCCAAAAGCGTGTTCATGCAATGTGGGCATATACCCGAGTTTCAATAGCCCGGTAAAAAATCCTGCGAAAAAAGCAGATTGACCGGACAGGGCTGCCCGGTGTCCAAGGTGCTGAATGCGAAGATCAGCCTGGAGGCAACATTGGTCGGCTAGATTTTCGTTGAAAAAAAAGACCGCAGCCTTGCGCAACCTGCCGGGATCTTCGGTAGAAGGTGCTCAAAGCTGCGATCTTTTTTGCGTCGTGACAGATTTGCCCGCTAAAACTGTGGTCGAATAAATGACAGCAGCGAAAAGCCATGAATATGCATGCTGCCTCAAAGGAGCTTCAACCATGAAACGTTTTGCCCTGGCGGTTATCTGTTGCGCACTGGCCACTTCGGCCCTCGCAGCGCCGAAACCCTGCGAAGAACTCAAGGCCGAGATCGAAGCCAAGATCCAGGCCAGTGGCGTCACCGCCTACACGCTTGAAATCGTCACCAACGACGAGGTCCATGACCAGAACATGGTCGTTGGCTCGTGCGAAAACGGCACCAGGAAAATCATCTACCAGAAGAACGACCGCTGACACGTCACATCAAGCAGTAAGACTCCCGATCTTCTGCAACGATCTCCCGCTTGGCGTTGTATAGCCTGGCTTCAGGGATGAAGGCAATCGAGCGGCCTTCAAGCACATAACGTTGGCCGGCTTCGAAATGATCGAAGTTGATGGTCAAGTAACATATGCGTTCAGAAGGGCCGCCCATCATGTTCAAGCCCCCGCCACCAGGTACTTCGAAGTCGAAGCGGACGATCAGTTCATGGCTGCCGGGCATAACCTCAAAAAAACGCCCGTCGGCCAAGCGTTGTTTATCCAGACGCTCGGCCATCAGCAATTTATCGTTAGGGAAGGGCGTGGAAAATTCGACCCAGGCCATCTTTGGATTAGCCGCCGGCATCGGGCTCTGACAGCCTGCGACAACGCTGGCAGCCAGCAACAGCATCAACCTGTACATGATGAATGTCCCAAGGGGTTATGCATTCAGCATAACGCCGATCAGGTGTGTTGACAGCCCGCTGGCGTGCCTTGGCCAACCACTTTTCGCTGTTGATCGTAGAGTTTCGCCCAAGGCCGAAAGCCGATGTTCCCCGCCTGCAGCTGATAACGCTCGCCCGCGTTGAAGTCGTTGAATTTCACGTTCAGCTGGCAATCGCGCCACAACGGCTCGGCGTCAGGGCCGATGTTGGTTGGCTGGACTGAGAATTGGTAGCGGACCGTCAGCTCATGGCTACCGGGCTGCACCTGGAAATAGCGTTTATCGTCGGTGGCCTTGTCATCGACCTCCAGCGCCTGCAGCGCCGTATCTTCTTGCTTCGACTCCAGGTCGATCCAGGCTTGCGCAGGATCAGGGCGGGGTAGTCCGAAGTAAGCACAGCCGGCCAGCATCAGCAGGCCTCCTGTCAGTATCAACATGCGCATAGCGAGCTCCAGTCAGGCGGGATAGTCTTGCGAAAAGACTCTCCAAGGAAGAATTATTGTGATCAGGCCGCTTCCTAGCCTTGGGTTACTTGATCGCGTTTTTCGCGTTTTGTTTCCGGGTGTATTGTTTTTGTTGCTCAACGGTTGCGCCAGCACCAGCTACTACAGTCAACTGGCCAGTGGCCAACTGCAGTTGCTGCGGGCGAGGGAGCCGGTTTCCAGCGTGATTACCGATCCGGCGCGCGATCAAAAACTGCGCACACACCTGGAGCAATCGCAAAAAGCCCGAACGTTTGCCAGCCAGCAATTGCACCTGCCGGATAACCAGAGCTACCGCTTGTACGCGGACATTGGGCGTCCCTTCGTCGTCTGGAATGTCTTCGCCACGCCGGAATTTTCTCTCAAGCCCGTAAACCACTGCTTCCCCATCGCCGGCTGCGTGGCCTATCGCGGTTACTACAGCCAGAGTGCAGCCCGCGGCGAAGCAGCTTTGCAACGCTTGCAGGGTATGGACGTGTCGATTGGCGGCGTCGAGGCCTATTCGACACTCGGCTGGTTCAACGACCCGATCATCAGCTCGATGATGGGTTGGGGGGATGAGCGACTGGCCACGCTGATCTTTCACGAGCTGGCCCATCAGCGTTTCTATGTGAAGGACGACACGGAGTTCAACGAATCCTTTGCCAACTTCGTCGAGCAGGAAGGTACTCGCCAATGGCGCGCCTACCGCCACCTGCCACCGGATAACTATGCGCAGGCGCGTCAGCGCGACCAGTTCACTGAGTTGGTGCTCAAAACCCGCACCCGACTGGAAAAACTCTACACCTTGCCGTTGCCAACCGAACAAATGCGCCAGCGCAAGGCTGCCGAGTTCGAGCGCTTGCGCAGCGAATACCGGCAATTGCGCGACAGTCAGTGGGACGCAGACAAACGCTACGACGCCTGGATCCATGCCCCGATGAACAATGCCCGGCTATTGCCGTTTGGCTTATACGACCAATGGGTTCCGGCATTTGCCGCGCTGTTCCATCAGGTGGGTGGCGATTGGCTCAAGTTCTATGCCGCCGTGGAGAAGCTCGGCGCCTTGCCGGCGGGCGAACGCAAGGCGGCGCTGAAAGATTTGGCTGGCGGGGCCGATCAACCAAAGAACCAATAGCAAACCCCGATCGCACCCAACACCCCGGCAAGCTCGGCCAGCAATGCACAACCGACTGCATGGCGTGCGCGCTGGATGCCCACGGCACCGAAGTACACTGCCAGGACATAGAACGTCGTTTCGGTGCTGCCCTGGACCGTTGCCGCCACCAGCGCCGGGAAGCTGTCGACGCCCGAGGTCTTCATGGTTTCGATCAGCATCGCCCGGGCGGCGCTACCCGAGAAGGGTTTGACCATTGCCGTCGGCAGCGCGTCGACGAAGCGCGTGTCCCAACCGGCCCATTCCACCAGATGGCGAATGCCATCCAGACCGAAGTCCAGCGCCCCGGACGCGCGCAGTACGCCCACCGCGCAGAGCATCGCCACCAGGTAGGGCAGCAGGTTCTTGGCAACGTCGAAACCCTCTTTGGCTCCTTCAACGAAGGCCTCGTAGACCTTCACTTTGCGCAGCGCGCCGATCAGTAAAAACAGCATGATCAGGCCAAACAGCGTCACGTTACCGAGGATCGATGAAAGGCCGGCCAGCGCGGTCGCCGAAAGGGTCGCCAGCAACGCCATGAAACCTCCGAGGGCGAGGGCGCCGGGGATCAGGTAGGCCAGCACCACGGGGTCCCAGATGCGCAGGCGCTGCATGAACGCCACCGACAGGAAGCCGACAATGGTCGAGCAACTGGTCGCCAGCAGGATCGGCAGGAATACCAGCGTCGGGTCAGGCGCGCCTTGCTGGGCGCGATACATGAAGATGGTCACCGGCAGCAGGGTCAGCGAGGAGGCGTTGAGCACCAGGAACAGAATCTGTGCGTTGCTGGCGACGGTCGCGCTGGGATTGAGCTCTTGCAGCGCTTTCATGGCCTTGAGGCCGATCGGTGTGGCGGCGTTGTCCAGGCCCAGGCCGTTGGCGGCGAAGTTCAGGGTGATCAGGCCGATGGCCGGATGACCCGGCGGGACTTCAGGCATCAGGCGCAAAAACAGTGGCCCCAGGGCCTTGGCCAACCATTCGACGATCCCGGCTTTCTCGGCAATGCGCAGAAAACCGAGCCAGAGGGTGAGGGTGCCGAACAGCAGCACCATGACTTCGACCGATAGCTTGGCCATGGCAAAAATGCTTTCCACCATCGCCGCGAATATCCCGGCGTTACCGCCAATCAGCCACTGTGCCAGCGCCGATACGGCTGCCACGATGAAGAAGCCAAGCCACAGGCCATTGAGCATCAGTCAAATCCCCCAAAAGATGCGCGAATGATAGCGGGGTGGCCAGAAACGACAAACCCCGGATTTCTCCGGGGTTTGTTGTAGGAGCGAGCTTGCTCGCGATGGACGTCAATGATGACGCGGGCATTCTGGATATGCGCGGTGCTCCTGCCACCATCGCGAGCAAGCTCGCTCCTACAGAGTTTTGTGTCAGTTGCGGGAAATTTCACCCACCGGCAGCTTTTCCTTGCTGCGCCAGTGCGGCAGGGAGTTCCAGTAGCGCTGGCCCTTGGCGTCGTCGTACATGCCTTCCCAACGAGCGATAACCAGAACCGCCAGTGCGTTGCCGATCACGTTCAGCGCGGTACGGGCCATGTCCATGACGCGGTCGACACCGGCGATGAACGCCAGGCCTTCCAGTGGAATACCGACGCTGCCCAGGGTAGCCAGCAGTACCACGAAGGACACGCCCGGTACGCCGGCGATGCCTTTGGAGGTGACCATCAAGGTCAGTACCAGCAACAGTTGCTGGCTGATCGACAGGTCGATGCCATACAGCTGGGCAATGAAGATTGCCGCGATGCTTTGGTACAGGGTCGAACCGTCGAGGTTGAACGAGTAACCGGTCGGCACCACGAAGCTGCAAATGGCTTTCGGCGCGCCGTAGGCTTCCATCTTCTCGATCACGCGCGGCAGCACGGTTTCGGAGCTGGCGGTGGAGTAGGCCAGTACCAGCTCATCCTTGAAGATGCGCATCAGCTTGATCACCGAGAAGCCGAACAGGCGAGCGATCAGGCCCAGGATCACGAAAGCGAAGAAGGCGATGGCGACGTAAACCAGGATCACCAGTTTGGCCAGCGGTATCAGCGAGGCGAATCCGAAGTTGGCCACGGTTACCGCGATCAGTGCGAACACGCCGATCGGGGCGTAGTTCATGATCATGTGAGTGACCTTGAACATGCTTTCCGATACACCCTGGAACATCTTCACCAGCGGCTCGCGCAGGTCCGCCTGCAGGCTCGACAAACCGAGACCGAACAATACGGAGAAGAAGATGATCGGCAGCATTTCGCCGCGAACCATGGCCGCGAAGATGTTCGACGGGATCAGGTTGAGGATGGTTTGGATGAACGCGTGTTCATGCTGAACCTCGGCCGCCGTGGCCTGGTACTTGGAAATGTCCACAGTGCCCAGGGTGCTCATGTCGATGCCGGCACCCGGATGGAACAGGTTGGCCAGCAGCAGACCGACCACGATGGCGATGGTGGTGACGATCTCGAAGTAAATGATGGTCTTGAAGCCGATACGCCCCAGCTTCTTGGCATCACCGACGCCGGCAATGCCGACAATCAGGGAGGAGATGACGATCGGAATCACGATCATCTTGATCAGACGGATAAAGATATCGCCTGCCGGTTGCAGGACGTTGCTGATCCACCAGGCTTTTTCGGCACTGAAATGGTTGAGCAGCGCACCGATTGCAATCCCCAATACCAGACCGATGAGGATCTGCCAGGCGAGGCTAAGCTTTGCCTTCTTCATATCTTTACCCTTACTTTGTTGTTTGACTCAGGGAGATGCGCGAACTGGAACGCTTGTGGCGAAAAAGTCCAGTGCATCTGCCCCCCGTATAAGGTGCCCCGGAGCGCGTGTTTACGGCTCTCTGGCAGGCGAAAAAAGGCGCAACTATTCCGATGCAAGGGAGCGCCGTCTAATGCCGTAAACGCCTACCCTATGCCGAATCGGCATGAGGTTTTTTTAGTGAAACGCGCGTCCCAAGCGGTTCGAATACGACATTTCGGCAGGCATAAGTGCCGTGAACCGGCCATCACAGAGCAGATTGAATGTTTTTTGAGCAGTGGCCGAGCGTTGATTTTTCAGCAAAATCCCGCAAGGCGAAGCGAAAAATCGCGGCCAAAGAAAGGTGATTTTTCTCGATATACGGTCGCTGGTGAAACACCGGGAAAAGTATTTTCCGGCGTAAGCAAGACAAGGAAGCGATAACGGTGAGGAAACCGAGACGAGCGCTCTATTTCAATGTGTTGCGTGATCAAGCCCTTCGCAAGTCCGTCGAGCCATGGCGGTCCGGCGAACTTGCGCAACAGCTTTTCCTGACCAGGCCCTTGCGCAGGGACTCCCTGTACCCGTAGGTCACTCCGCCCCTGAAACAGGCAGAACGTCCCGACCCCTTGGTCATGCGCCGGCCTTCCTCAGGTGGCGCAGGTGGAAAGAGGCGAACTGGCCTCCTTCATGTGCGAACTCAGTAGCCGTTCGGATCTTTCTTCAGTTGCTCCATCAACAGGACGGCTGCCAGTGTCTTGAACAACCCTCTCATGTCAGCTTCGACCGCGACGGCCAAAGAAGAAGGAAGCAACGAACATCACCAGGAACACGACAAACAGAATCTTGGCGATACCCGTGGCGGTGCCCGCGATACCACCGAAGCCCAGTACGGCAGCGACGATGGCGATGATCAGGAATGTGATTGCCCAGCTCAACATGGTAATTCTCCTTACGCTTCTGTTTAGAGTTGCTGCGTTTCCCGGCGCATCGGATGCGCGGAAGTTTTGCCTAGAACACCCAACGCTCCTGATGACGTAGCTCACCCAAAGGCCCGGCCTGGTCGACATCCATCATGCGCATCGGGGTGCTATCGGCCTGACCGCTGCTGACAGCGCTGAAATGGGTTTGGCTCGGATGCTGAATCGACAGGCGTGGCGCTTCCGGCTGCTGGCCGCCGATCAGGGTGATCAACAGCGCCAGAACTGCAAACAGTCCTTGCACGATTTGCACAGGCGAGAAGTGCAGGTGGGCGGAACGTTGACGGTTCATCCTGGAGCTCCTGCCACTCGGGTCGGTATTCGATAGCGGGCGTTTGTTTTTGAACGCCCTGGTTAACCAGACAATTGCAGCCCGCATGCCAGCCTTGACTCTAATTAATCTTCTTTAATTTCAATATGTTATGAACGCAAAAGAAATCACTTCGCACGCATCCTGCACGATGCCACTTGTGCAGTCGTGCGTATTGCACGATCCATTTGAAGGAAGTCGCAAAATTTTTGAATTGAAAGGAGGGCGCGGATGTCAGAAATACACGCAGGCTGTTGTAAGAAACCGGGCATTTATTGAAAGACCTGCAGAATCAGCCGGCTAACCGATACATAGGATGAAAGCTACCCTGCCATGACGGGAAGGGCTCAGAATCAATCATGCAACTTGCCCGATCTCTCCAGGACTAAACCAAGATCACTCATTAAGGAGCGTAGGAAAATGGAATCAGCCACTGAGCATCAAGGCCGCATTCTACTGGTGGATGATGAGTCCGCCATCCTGCGTACTTTCCGTTATTGCCTCGAAGACGAAGGCTACAGCGTGGCCACAGCTACCAGCGCCGCGCAGGCAGAAGCCCTGTTGCAGCGGCAGGTCTTCGACCTGTGCTTCCTCGATTTGCGTCTGGGTGAAGACAATGGCCTCGATGTGCTGGCCCAAATGCGTATCCAGGCGCCCTGGATGCGGGTGGTGATCGTCACTGCGCACTCAGCCGTCGACACGGCGGTGGACGCGATTCAGGCCGGTGCCGCCGACTATCTGGTCAAACCGTGCAGCCCCGATCAATTGCGGCTGGCCACCGCCAAGCAACTGGAAGTGCGGCAACTGTCGGCGCGACTGGAAGCCCTGGAAGGTGAAGTGCGCAAGCCCAAGGATGGTCTGGACTCCCACAGCCCGGCTATGAAAGTGGTACTCGAAACCGCCCGCCAGGTTGCCACGACCGATGCCAATATCCTGATTCTTGGTGAATCCGGCACCGGCAAGGGTGAACTGTCCCAAGCCATTCACGGCTGGAGCAAACGCGCGAAGAAATCCTGCGTCACGATCAACTGCCCGTCGCTGAATGCTGAACTCATGGAAAGCGAACTTTTCGGCCACAGCCGTGGCGCCTTCACCGGCGCCAGCGAAAGCACCTTGGGCCGAGTCAACCAGGCGGACGGCGGGACGCTGTTTCTCGACGAGATCGGCGACTTTCCCCTGACATTGCAGCCGAAGTTGCTGCGTTTTATTCAGGACAAGGAATACGAGCGCGTCGGTGATCCGGTAACCCGTCGCGCCGATGTACGCATCCTTGCGGCCACCAACCTCAACCTTGAGGACATGGCCCGCGACGGTCGTTTCCGTGAAGACCTGCTCTATCGCCTGAATGTCATTACCTTGCACCTGCCACCGCTACGCGAACGCCGCGAAGATATTCTCAACCTCGCCGATCGTTTCCTCGCGCGTTTCGTCAAGGAATACGCCCGTCCCGCACGCGCCTTCAGCGACGAGGCCCGGGAAGCGCTGCTGAGCTATCGCTGGCCGGGTAACATCCGTGAGCTACGCAACGTGATCGAGCGGGCGAGCATCATCTGTCCACAGGAGCGGGTTGAGATCAGTCACCTGGGCATGGCCGAAACCCCGGTCAACAATGCACCGCGCATCGGCGCGGCACTGAGCCTGGAGGAGCTGGAAAAGGCCCACATCGGCGCGGTCCTTGCCACCGCCGACACGCTGGATCAAGCGGCTAAAACCCTGGGCATCGACGCCTCGACGCTGTACCGCAAACGCAAGCAATACAACTTGTGAGCAACAGCCGATGAAACTGGCGCTGAAATTGCGGACCCGGTTGTTCCTGAGCATCTCCGCACTGATGACCGTCGCGCTGCTCGGGCTCTTGCTCGGACTGGTCAGCGTGATGCAGATGGCCGGCAGCCAGGAAGTGCTCATCCGTAACAACTTCGTCACTCTGGACCTGGGGCTCAAGCTGCGTCAGACCCTGGGTGATCAACTGATCATCATGCTCAGCGAGAAACCTGACTCCGCCGCTTTCGCCGCCTCGAAGCAGCATTACTTCGAACTGCTGGAGGAAGGCATCGCCCAGGAGCCAGCGCAGCCTGGAAACGAGTATGGCTTCAGAAAAGCCAAGGCCGACTACGAGCGCTTTATCCAGGCTTATGAAGAGTCCCCGGACCCGTCGAATGTGCTCAGCAGCCACGACAACCTGACGGAAAAATTCAACGCGCTACGCAATGGCCTGATCGCCGAGCACAAGCGCGCACTGGATAACATCAACGATACCGAGCGTCAGGCCCGGGAGCAGGCGCTGCTGATTGCCGGGTTGCTTGGCCTGGTGGGGCTGGCGGTGCTGATCATCGGCTTCGTGACCGCGCAGGCCATCGCCCGGCGCTTCGGGGAGCCCATCGAGGCTTTGGCCAAGGCGGCGGACAATATCGGCCAGGGCAATTTCGAAGTCACCCTGCCGATCTCTTCGGCGGTGGAGCTGAACCAGCTGACCCGGCGTTTCGGGATCATGGCCCAAGCGCTGCGTGAACATCAGGCCACCAACGTCGATGAACTGCTGGCCGGTCAGCAGCGTTTACAGGCCGTGCTCGACAGCATCGACGACGGACTGCTGATGATCGACCGTCAGGGCCATCTGGAACACCTTAACCCTGTGGCCCAGCGTCAGTTGGGCTGGGAGTCAGATCGTCTGGGTCAAGGGTTGGGCACCGCGCTGGAGCGCCCCGAACTCGACGAGCAGCTGCAACTGGTGCTGCGCGGCGGCACGCTGGAGCAGGCGCCGGAGGACCTGAGTCTCGAAGTCGACGGCGAGTCGCGACTACTGACCTATAGCCTGACCCCGGTAAGCCATACCCAGGGCCATATTCTCGGTGCCGTGATGGTGCTGCATGACGTCACGGAACAGCGTGCCTTCGAGCGGGTACGCAGCGAATTTGTATTGCGCGCTTCCCATGAATTGCGCACACCGGTCACCGGCATGCACATGGCCTTCGGATTGTTCCGCGAGCGCACACACTTTGCCCCGGATTCCCGGGAAGCCGACCTGCTCGATACCGTGAATGAAGAGATGCAGCGGCTGATGCAGTTGATCAATGACCTGCTGAATTTCTCCCGTTACCAGAACGGTTTGCAGAAACTCACCCTGGCGCCGTGTTCCATCGAAACATTGCTGGAACAGGCTCAGTCACGCTTTGCCACATCGGCCGAAGAGAAGGAAATCAATCTGCTGGTGGAAGTGCAGGGGCCTTTGCCGCGGTTACAGGCCGACCAGCCACAACTGGACCGGGTACTCGACAACTTGCTCGACAACGCCTTGCGTCATACCGGCAACGGCGGGCGGATATGCCTGCAGGCCCGGCGCCACGGCGATCGGGTCATCATCAGTGTCGAGGACAACGGTGAAGGCATTGCCTACGGTCAGCAAGGGCGGATCTTCGAGCCGTTCGTACAGGTCGGACGCAAGAAGGGCGGGGCCGGGCTCGGCCTGGCATTGTGCAAGGAAATCGTGCAATTGCACGGCGGGCGGATGGGCGTCTATTCACGGCCGGGGCAAGGTACTCAGTTCTACATGGCACTGACCGTTTAGCTCACCTTCACGCCTCGTCATCCAGGCGACGGCCGGCGCCGGCCAGGCGTCGCCCCCGGGTAATCAATTCAATGAACTGCACTGCGCTCAGCGCGCGGGCGAACAGCCAGCCCTGACCGAACTTCACGCCTTCACTGCTCAGGAACTCGGCCTGGGCCTCATGTTCGATGCCCTCGGCAATCACCTTCAGGTGCAGCGACTGGGCCATGTGAATGATGTGCGGGGCCACACCGCTGCTGGCGGCGTCATGGCCCAACGCATCAATGAACGCCTTGTCGATTTTCAGGCAATCCACCGGCAGGGTTTGCAAATAGGCGAGGCTGCAATAGCCGGTGCCAAAGTCATCGATCAACACCTGGTGCCCGACATCCCGCAGCGCTTGCAGGTTTTCCCGGGCCACCACCACATCGACCAGCCCGCGCTCGGTGACCTCAAAGGCAATTTGCCGCGCAGCGACACGGTGCAGGGTCAGCAGCCGCGCCATCACCTGGCCAATCCGCGGAACCATCACATCACACGCCGCGAGATTGACCGAGATGTACAGTTGCGGGTTGGCACGTAGCAACTGGCCGAGTTGCTCGAGCAGGCGTTGCAGGACGAAGTCCGTCATCTGGCGAATCTGCCCGGTGTTCTCCGCCATCGGAATGAACAGGTCGGGACTGGTCAGGGTGCCGTCCGGCCTGCGCCAGCGCAGCAGTGCTTCAGCCCCGACACAGTTGCGGCTATCGAGGTCGAAGATCGGTTGGTACAGCACCTGCAACTCGCCACGGCGAATCGCGCCGGTCAGTTCGGCGTCCAGCGACTGCCGCTGGCGCACCAGCAGAAACACCAGGAACCCAACACACAAGCCCAGCGCGAGGCTGGCCGGCAGCAACCACCACCAGACCGCCGGGATATGCATGCCGGTGCGCGGGCTGATCAACACCAATTGATATTCCGGGTTGTCGGTGGGCATGCGGTATATCAAGCGTGCCTGGGTGATCTGCAGCGCATCACGGTTTTTCGGTGGCCAGGCCTCGGCCGGCGGCCAGACCTGAGAAGCGCCCAGCACCGGAATCGCGCGCGCGCCATGGTCCAGGACTACCAGCAGGCTGCTGCCCGGCGACAGGTCGACCATATCGGTCAAATGCCCGCGAGAAGTCGCGACCCGGAAATTCCCGCGCCCGAGCATCAGCGCGGCACGGTTTTCATCGGGTTCGGTGGTGGTGTTGAGCCAATAGCTGTAAGTCGGGCCCTTGATATCTGGCGATCGACTCAGCGACAGCCCTTCTTGGCGAGGGCGATTGGAGCAGATTCGCGAGGAGTCCATGTAGGCGGCTTCGTAGACGAAGCGATAATTGAACGTAACCTGTTGCAAGGTCGCGATCATTTCAGCATCGCAGCCGCGCAACGGTTGCGCTTCAAGGTCGTCAAGGCTTTCACGTAGTTGCCCGAAGAGCTGTTCCAGACGGGCGAGGAAGCGTTCACCCTGAGCATTCATTTCTTCGCTTTCGTTTTGCTCGACCTGGTGTATGGCGACGAACAGGCTGCCGGCCATCAATAACGTTGCGCTCAAGACAGCAGACAGCAGCCCCAAAAACCAGGGGCGATGGAGCCAATTACGGAAGGTCTCTCGAGCAGCAGGCATTGTGAAATATCCGAAGAATTACCAATGAGTTATAGCTGCTGATTGGAAAAAAGCCCGGACCGTCGGGCGGGCGTCATTATTTTGTCTGATTCAACACTAAAAGCAGAGCTGCAGTTTGCGCATCCGGAGTGCCATCGAAGCGCGCCGGGCGGAAATGCATCTGGAATGCCGCTATCACATGTCGTGTCGCGACATCGAGCTCGCCGGTTTGTGGCGAGGCATAACCCAGGCGGGCCAATTGCACCTGAAACCAGCTGATGCTCGGCAATTGTTCGGCGAACTGCATTTGCTGGCGCGCCACCGACTGTTCGTTCGGCCAGATGCCCAGGCCTTCGGCGGCCAGTCGCTTCCAGGGGAACAGCGGCCCCGGGTCCAGCTTGCGCAACGGTGCAATATCGCTATGGCCGATGATGTCGCGAGGCCTTATGCCCTGACGTTTGCTGATGTCCTTGAGCAACACGATCAACGACTGGACCTGATCTTCGGTGTAGGGGTACCACACGCGTCCGGTCGGGGTGTCCTTGAAGCCCGGGTTGACGATTTCGATACCGATGGAACTGGAATTCAGCCAGGTCCGGCCATTCCACTCGCTTTCCCCGGCGTGCCAGGCCCGCACATTTTCATCCATCAGCTTGTAGATGGTGGCGCCCTTGTCGTCGCCGATCAGGTAATGGCTGCTGACTTCACCGTGGGTCAGCAACTGCAACGAACGCTCCAGCGAGGCATTGGTGTAATGCACCACCACAAATTGCACGCGGCTGTCGTGATTGGCCGATGGGTGGCTGGTGTCAAAACGGGGGCCGCTGGTACAGCCGGCCAGCAGAATCAGTGACACGATCAGAGCAAAATATTTCATGGCGAAAGGCAGTACACACAAGACAATAATGCAACAGTGTAACGTAATGCCTTGCGAGCTGACGGCAATCGCATCGAATTAAACAAAATGGAACAAATAATGCTCAGCCCGGTTCCACCCGGTTGCGGCCGGCATTTTTTGCGCGATACAACGCCTGATCGGCTCTTTTAAGCACTTGATCGCCGTGCTCACCCGGCCTGAACGCCGACATTCCGATAGACACGGTGATGGTCACCGGCTCTCCCTTGAAGTGGAACGGGCAGGCCTCAATGGAGGCGCGCAAGCTTTCCAGCAGCTTCAGCCCCGCCGTCGGCACCGTGGATGGCATTAACAGCACAAACTCTTCGCCGCCAAACCGGGCAATGAAATCCGTTCCGCGCAGACGCTTGCGCAACACGCTGGCAATGATTTTCAGCACTTTGTCACCGGCCAGGTGCCCGTAGCTATCGTTGATGCGCTTGAAATGATCGAGGTCGAGCATGGCCAGCAGCAGCGAGTTGCCATGTTGCTGCCATTGTGTGACTTCATGATCCAGGCGCTCGCTCCAGGCCGCGCGGTTGGGCAGACCGGTCAACGGGTCGACCAATGCCTTCTGCCGTTGCTCTTCAAGGTGCTCGCGGTAACCCTGGGCCTCCTGCTCCATATGGGCGACCCGCTCGGCCAGGCTATGCAGGCGCGCAGCGACCTCTTGCTCGCGCTCATCGCGCTGTTTCTGGTGCTGGTCCATGGTGCCCAGCAAGCCTTCGAGATGGTTTTCCAGGACGTGCTTGAGATCTTCCAGGTCCGCAGCTTCCTGCATGCTGCTCTGCAAGCCATCGACCTGTTCGCGGATCTGCGTGTCCATCTGCCGCGCAGCCGAACGGTTGTCGGCGTGTCCTGCGGTGGCGGCCTGCAAGTTGCTCTGGAACGATTCGAGGCGCTCGTTCAGTCGTTGCAGATAGGCTTCGAACTCATGCTGGCCACTATCAGTAATAGCCAGCATCAACGTGGCGAAGTCGTCGAGAATCGGCAGCAACTCGTACCAGTTCAGACCGTTTTTCAAACGGTTGCGCATGGATTCGGCTTGCGGGCGATGACGCTCGGGCAATGTCAGGTCTTCGAGCAGCCCCAGCAGCGTGTCTTCGATATGACTGGCCACCGAGCTGTAGGAGGGCTCGGGAGAGTCCGGGAGTGCGTAGAGGATGTCGTGTTCGGATGGCGCCTGATCAACGACGGCCACGTCCTCCGTCGGAATCGGAGGTAAGGGCGAGCTATCCGGCGGTGCTTGCGCGGTCAGCTCGTCGGGGTTTGTTTCCGACTCAGGAGGCGTCGCGATGGTTTCCGGGGCTGGTTGCTCGGCCGATTCGATTTCTGTCGCGGCTGCACTGGCCGGTTGAGGCTCCGCAGCCGGGGGAGCAAAAGCCACGACTGCCGGAGCAGGCGCAGCCACGGCTGGCTCGGCAACGGGTACCTCGGAGATTGCCGGCTCAATCACGACCGGGGCCGACTCGATAATCGCCGCAGGGTACTCAGCTACAGGGGTAGCCGGCGCTGTTAACGGCTGCAAGGCTGAGACCCGGGCAGGAGAAGTAGCCATTGATGCCACCGCCTCCTCCGCTTCACGACCGCCGAACAATCGCTGCAGCAAGCCCGGCCGACCGGGCTCCGCCGGAGTCTCCAGCTGGCTCAGGGCCTTTCCTTGCAAGCCACTCAGCTCGCTGAGCAACAACGGTATCTCACGTGCCTGACTGACCCGCGCATCCAGTTGCTTGGCGAAACTCTTGAGTGGCCGGCTCACATCCCGTGGCAGCGGCAATGTTTGCAGTTGAGTGACCAGTGCAGTCAGGGCGGCACTGGTCTGGTTGACCCGGGTTTCCCGCCGCTGTTCGGAGTCGAGCACGGCTTTTTCCAGGCGTGGAATCAGTGCGGCCAGGCCGGCGTCCATGTCGTCGGTACGCACGACCTCGCGCATTTCCTTCATGCATTGGTCAACGGCGCGGTCAGTACCTTCCGCCGCCAGGGTGCTGCGCACCAGCCCACGACGCAGCAAGTCGAGCCGCGCGTCCCAGCGACGTTCGAGCTTTTCCTGTTGTTCGATGCTTTTGAGGTATTTCTCTTTCCAGCGCTGTGCTTCGTCGCTCATTCATGGGATCCGCGAAGGGCAGGACTCAACGCGGGCAATGCATCGGCCATGAGCGAACCCGGCAGACGAATCTCTACCGCGACCGGCAGGTGATCGGAAATGGGCTGTGCCAGCACCTCGACCTTTTCCAGGGTCAGGCTCGGGCTCAGCAGGATATGGTCCAGGCAGCGCTGCGGGCGCCAGCTGGGAAATGTCGCTTCCAGTTGCGGCGCAAGCAGGCCGAGATCGCGCAACGCGGAGTTTTGCAGCAGGTCATTGGCATGGGTGTTCATGTCACCCATCAGTACCTGGTGTTTGTAATCGCCAATCAGATCGCGGATGTAGGCCAGTTGCAGGCTGCGCGCCCGAGCGCCAAGGGCCAGGTGCATCATGACCACCACCAGCGCTTCCGGGCCTTCGCCGAAACGTACCAGAATGGCTCCGCGCCCCTTTGGTCCTGGCAACGGATGGTCCTCAATTGCCCACGGGCGCAATCGGCTGAGCACGCCATTGCTGTGCTGGGCCAGGCGACCGAGATTGCGATTGAGTTGTTGATACCAGTAGGGAAAGGCGCCGAGCTGGGCCAGGTGTTCGACCTGATTGACGTAGCCTGATCGCAGGCTGCCGCCATCGGCTTCCTGCAAGGCGACCAGATCGAAGTCGCCCAGCAGGTTGCCGATTTTCTGCAGATTGTCGGCACGCCCGGTGTGCGGCAGCAAATGCTGCCAGCCCCGGGTCAGGTAATGCCGATAGCGCTCGGTACTGATGCCGACCTGGATATTGAAACTGAGCAAGCGCAGACGACTGTCTGCGGGCAGGCCCGTGGACTCCAGATGATGCTCGTTGATCCGCGGACTATGCAGGCCAACGATGCGTTCAGTACCCCATCGGCGCATGGCAGTGACTGCCCTTAGTTGGCGGCAGCCTTGTTAGCCGCTCGCTCTTTGTCGATCAGTTTGTCGGCCAGTTGCAGGGCCTGTTCGGCACCGCCGGCAGAGCCTACGTCAAAGCGGTACTTGCCGTTGACGATCATGGTTGGAACGCCGGTGATTTCGTACTTTTTGGCCAGTTCACGCGCCTTGACGATCTGACCTTTGATAGCAAAAGAGTCGAAAGTCGCGAGGAACTTGTCCTTGTCCACGCCTTGGGTGGCGAGAAAGTCGGCCATGTCATCCTTGTCGGTCAGTTTCTTGTGTTCTTTCTGAATCGCATTGAACACCGCGGCGTGAACGTTGTGCTCTACACCCATGGCTTCAAGGGTCAGGAACATCTGACCGTGAGCATCCCACGGGCCACCGAACATGGCTGGAATACGTACGAAGTTCACGTCCGAAGGCAGCTTCTCGGCCCAGGGATTGATCACTGGCTCGAAGGCGTAGCAATGCGGGCAGCCGTACCAGAACAGCTCCACCACTTCGATCTTGCCAGGCACGGCGACCGGAACCGGATTGCTCAGTTCGACATAAGGTGCGGCGGGGGCTTCAGCGGCCTGGGCAGTCATGCCGAACAGGCTGGCAGCGGCAAAAACGGCGCTGATGATCAGATTACGCATGCTTTACTCCTGGACAAATTTTTTCGCCTCGCGCGACTTGTTATCAGACAGATCCTGGCGGGCTTGAGTTCTGTAGTGTAGCGGCAGCGGCCACAAAAAAGGGCGGCCAAGGCCACCCTTTTTATACTTGCCGGGACGGATTAATCGAGCGTTAACGTTGCAGGCGATAAGCACCCCGCCCGCTCAACGCCCGATCCGCCGGCCTTAGTGCAGGCCTTGAATGTAGCTGGACACCGCGGTGATGTCTTCGTCGCTCAGCTTCTTGGCAATGGTCTGCATAGGTTTGGTGTCGCCGTCGTTGTTGCGGCCGCCTTCTTCCTTGCGGAAATCGGTCAGTTGCTTGCCGACGTATTGAGCGTGCTGGCCACCCAAGTGCGGGAAACCGGCAGCCGCGTTACCTGCGCCATTTGGCGAGTGGCAACCGGTGCAGGCTGGCAGGCCCTTGGCCAGGTCACCACCACGGAACAGGGCTTCACCGCGAGCGACGATCTTCGGATCGGCGGCACCGACGCTGCCTTTCTGGCTGGCGAAGTAGGCGGCGATGTCCGCCAGATCCTGATCGCTCAGATTGGTCAGCAGACCGGTCATTTCCAGAACGGTGCGCTTGCCCGACTTGATGTCGTGCAATTGCTTGGTCAGGTAGCGTTCACCCTGACCCGCCAGTTTTGGAAAGTTTGGCGCCATGCTGTTGCCATCCGGGCCGTGGCAGGCGCCACATACGGCGGCTTTGGCCTGGCCAGCTTTTGCATCACCCGGTTGTACTGCCTCACCTGCAGCATGGGCCATGCCGGAGATGCCCACGGTCAACAGCAGACTCACGATCAATTTCTTCATCAGCTAATCCAACTACGGCTAAGGGTTAAGAGTTATGGACCGGGCTTACTCGCTCATCCAAAGGATGATGGCTTGGTAATCCTCGGCACTGCAGTCCATGCACAAACCACGCGGCGGCATCGCCTTGAAACCCTGGGTCACGTGTTGCACCAGCGTCTCCATACCTTTCGCCAACCTCGGCGTCCAAGCTTCCTGATCGCCTTTTGTCGGCGCCATGGGGAGTTGGCCGGAATGACAGGCACCACAAACACGGTTGTACACAGCTTCCGGATCCTGTGTAGCCTGAGCGCTGTAAAGCGGCATCAAGACACCGGCAGCTAGCAGCCATTTCGTCATAAAACGACCTTTTCAGGGTTGAGAGCGAGCTGCGTTCTAGTGCGCAATCAAGGTCTGTCGCTCTCGTGAACTTCATCCTACGCTGGGACAAAGCGCACACAAAATCTGCGGCATTATATACTGGCGTCACTGAAACGGAAGCGACACTGCTTGCCGCGCCCATTCCTGGCGCCGCCCACATCGGAAATCCCATGCAACTCAAGAATCCCATCCTCGGTCTGTGCCAACAGTCCACCTTCATGCTCAGCGCCGCCAAAGTCGACCAATGTCCGGATGACGAGGGCTTCGAAGTCGCCTTCGCCGGGCGTTCCAACGCCGGCAAGTCGAGTGCCTTGAACACCCTGACCCATGCCAGCCTGGCGCGCACCTCGAAAACCCCGGGGCGCACGCAACTGTTGAATTTCTTCAAGCTAGACGATGAACGCCGTCTGGTCGACCTGCCGGGCTACGGTTATGCAAAAGTACCTATCCCGCTCAAGCAACACTGGCAGCGTCACCTGGAGGCGTACCTGGGCGGACGCGAGAGTTTGAAAGGTCTGATCCTGATGATGGACATCCGCCATCCGATGACCGATTTCGACCTGCTGATGCTCGACTGGGCCGTGGCTGCCGGCATGCCGATGCACATTCTGCTGACCAAAGCGGACAAGCTGACCTATGGCGCGGCCAAGAACACGCTGCTCAAGGTTCAGGTGGAAATCCGCAAGGGCTGGGGCGATCTGGTGACAATCCAGCTGTTTTCGGCCCCAAAACGCATGGGCCTGGAAGATGCCTACACCGTACTGGCGGGCTGGATGGAACTGGCGGACAAGGGTGCCGAAGCAGAGATTCAATAAATATCAAAAACTGTTTGTGGTGCGCTCAGGCAAGGCAAAAGCGCGGCTCGAAACGGCCGGGGTCGCGCTCGACTTTAGGGGCCTAAATGAGCATTTCGAGCCGCGCTTTTAACGCAGCATGAGCGCATCACGGACAGTTTTTCTCGGGGCAAAAAAAACCCCGGACTTCATATGGGGAGGGAGAAGTTCCGGGGTTCAAGCTCTAGACCGCTAGGGCGGGGTCCAGATATCTGCCAACACTTAACACAACATAGGAGCATCGAAGGGCTTCACCAGCCATTCAGTAACTCTGAGTGGTGGTCGCAAGATTAGTTCAGATTTTTTTTCAAATAGCTTTGGAATAACTCTAATTATCTTCCGGTCTAAGCGACTTGCGCCCGTCTGCCGCGGCACTATGCCGCAGCAGAAAACGACAATTTTCTGTAGGAGCGAGCTTGCTCGCGATGGAATTTCAGCCGAAATCGATGTGTCTGACACTCCATCGCGAGCAAGCTCGCTCCTACAAGAAGGCTCAGTGAGCCTCATCCCAGTTATTTCCAATACCCACTTCGACCAGCAACGGCACATCCAGTTTCGCGGCCTCGCTCATGTGCACGCGAATTTCATCGCGAACCTGTTCGACCAGGTCTTCACGCACCTCAAGCACCAGTTCATCGTGCACCTGCAAGATGACTTTGGCGTCGAGGCCAGACGTGGTCAGCCAATTATCCACCGCGACCATGGCTTTCTTGATGATGTCCGCCGCAGTGCCTTGCATCGGTGCGTTGATCGCCGTGCGTTCGGCGGCGGCGCGCTCTTGCGGCTTGTTGGAGTTGATATCCGGCAGGTACAGGCGACGACCGAAGAACGTCTCGACATAACCTTGCTCGGCGGCCTGGGCACGCGTGCGGTCCATGTATTGGCGAACGCCGGGGTATCGGGCGAAGTAGGTATCGATGTAGGCCTTGGCGGTCTTGGTGTCGACGCCAATGTCCTTGCCGAGCTTCTGCGCGCCCATGCCGTAGATCAGGCCGAAGTTGATCGCCTTGGCGCTGCGACGCTGGTTGGAGGTCACGTCGGCCAGTTCGACCTTGAACACTTCGGCGGCGGTCGCGGTGTGCACGTCCAGATTGTGGCGGAAGGCGTTCATCAGCCCTTCATCCCGTGACAGGTGCGCCATGATCCGCAGTTCGATCTGCGAATAGTCCGCCGCCAGCAGCTTGTAACCGGTCGGGGCTACGAACGCCTGGCGAATGCGCCGCCCTTCGGCGGTGCGTACCGGGATGTTCTGCAGGTTCGGATCACTGGAGGACAGTCGCCCGGTGGAGGCGACAGCCTGGTGGTACGAAGTATGGATCCGCCCGGTGCGCGGGTTGATCTGTTCCGGCAAACGATCGGTGTAGGTGCTTTTCAGCTTGCTCATGGAGCGATATTCCATAAGCACTTTCGGCAATCGATAGTCGTCGTCTGCCAGTTTGGCCAGCACCTCTTCGGCAGTGGACGGCTGGCCTTTGGCGGTTTTCTTCAATACCGGCAAGCCGAGCTTCTCGTAAAGGATCACGCCGAGCTGCTTGGGCGAGCCGAGGTTGAATTCCTCGCCGGCAATCTCGAAAGCTTCGCGCTCCAGTGCGACCATCTTGTCGCCCAGTTCGATGCTTTGCACACCCAGCAGGGCGGCGTCGACGAATGCGCCCTGGCGCTCGATGCGCGCCAGTACCGGCACCAACGGAATTTCAATGTCAGTCAGCACACTGGCCAGGCTCGGAATGGCCGAAAGCTTTTCGAACAGGGTCTGGTGCAGGCGCAAGGTGATATCCGCATCTTCAGCGGCGTAAGGCCCGGCCTGCTCCAGGGCGATCTGGTCGAACGTCAGCTGTTTCACGCCTTTGCCGGCGATGTCCTGGAAACTCACCGTGGTGTGGTCCAGATACTTCTGCGCCAGGCTGTCCATGTCATGGCGCGTGGCCGTGGAGTTGAGCACGTAGGACTCGAGCATGGTGTCAAAGGCGATGCCGCGCACGGTGATGCCGTTGTCCTGATCGCCACCGATGGCGCAGTTGGCCAGGATGTTCATGTCGAACTTGGCGTGCTGGCCGACTTTGAGCTTGTTCGGGTCTTCCAGAATCGGCTTGAGTGCGCGCAGGACTGTGTCGCGGTCCAGCTGCTGCGGCACGCCGATGTAGGAATGGGTCAACGGGATGTAGGCCGCTTCGTTAGCCTGAACGGCGAACGATAGGCCCACCAGTTGCGCCTGCTGCGCATCGATGCCGGTGGTTTCGGTGTCGAAGGCAAACAGCTTGGCGTTGTTCAGTTTTTCCAGCCAGGCATCGAACCGCGCCTGATCGAGGATGGTTTCATAGGCGGCTTCAGCAGCGGCGACCGGTGCTTCGGCCTCTGGTTCGCTGAACAGATCCGCGGCCGGTGCAGGCTCGGCGGCAGCACTCAGTTCCAGGCGTTTGGCGTCGCGATCAAGGTCGTTCAGCCAGCTCTTGAATTCCAGCAGGGTGTACAGCTCGTAGAGTTTGGCCGGATCTTCAGGACCCATTTGCAAGTCGTCGAGCCCAACGTCCAGCGGCACGTCGACCTTGATGGTCGCCAGTTGATAGGAGAGGAAGGCCATCTCCTTGTGCTCTTCGAGCTTGGCCGGCAGGGTCTTGGCGCCGCGAATCGGCAGGGTCGGCACGATGTCGAGCTGCGCATAGAGTTCGGTCAGGCCGCCGTTCACGCCGACCAGCAGGCCCGAAGCCGTCTTCGGACCGATGCCCGGAACGCCCGGAATGTTGTCGGAAGAATCGCCCATGAGCGCCAGATAATCGATGATCTGCTCGGGAGCGACGCCGAATTTCTCCTTCACGCCCTCCACATCCATGCTGCTACCGGTCATGGTGTTGACCAAGGTAATGTGACCGTCGACCAGTTGCGCCATGTCCTTGTCACCGGTGGAAATAATCACCGGACGATCCGCCGCCGCGCTGCTGCGGGCCAGGGTGCCGATCACGTCATCGGCCTCGACGCCCTCTACACACAGCAGCGGGAAGCCCAGGGCGATCACGCTCTGGTGCAGCGGCTCGATCTGCACGCGCATGTCGTCGGGCATGCTCGGACGGTTGGCCTTGTATTCGGCGTACATGTCATCGCGAAAAGTCCCACCTTTGGCGTCGAACACCACAGCGAACGGACTGTCCGGATATTGCTTGCGCAGGCTCCTGAGCATGTTCAAGACGCCCTTGACCGCACCGGTCGGCAGGCCTTTGGACGTGGTCAGCGGTGGCAGCGCGTGAAAGGCGCGGTACAGGTAAGAAGAACCGTCCACCAGGACGAGGGGGGCTTGGCTCATGAGCAGGATCAACCTTTTCGGCGGGTCCGGCGCTAGAATAGCGGGACCGTTGACGACAAAGGGACAAGGTTATCATGCGCACACTAAATCGCCTGTTGCTGGCTGGCTTGTTTGCTATCACACCTTTGGCCGTCATGGCGGCGGATGACGCCCCTTCGGCAGACCCGGATGTCACGATCCGCACGGAAGGGGACAAGCTCATTCAGGAATACCGCCAAAACGGCTTCCTGTATGCGATCAAAGTCACGCCCAAAGGCGGCAAGCCGTATTTTCTCGTGCGCGCCGATGGGTCGGACGGTAACTTCATTCGCTCGGATTACCCGGATATGCTGATTCCGGCGTGGGAAATTTTTAAGTGGTAAGTCGTCCTTAACTTTAATCGGCGCTGGCTCAACAGCGGCGCCCGTACTGGCAGTTTAAACATGTCTGTGTTCACCCCCCTGGCTCGGCCCGAGCTGGAAGCTTTTCTCGCCCCTTATGGCCTCGGCCGCCTGCTTGATTTCCAGGGGATTGCCGCCGGTAGCGAAAACACCAATTTCTTTATCAGCCTGGAGCAGGGCGAATTTGTCCTGACCCTGATCGAGCGCGGCCCGGTTCAGGAAATGCCGTTCTTCATCGAACTGCTCGACGTGCTGCACGGCGCGAACTTGCCGGTGCCTTACGCCTTGCGCACCACCGACGGCGTGGCCCTGCGCGAACTGGCGGGTAAACCTGCGCTGCTGCAACCGCGTCTGGCCGGCAAGCACATCAAGCAAGCCAACGCGCAACATTGTGCGCAGGTCGGTGAGTTGCTCGGCCATCTGCACCTGGCGACCCAGGCCAACATGATCAAGCGCAAAACCGATCGTGGCCTGGACTGGATGCTGGAAGAGGGCACGCAGTTTTTGTCGCACCTCGGTGCCGAACAGAAAGACCTGCTGCAGCGGGCGCTGGAAGAAATCACCCGGCAGAAAGGAAAAATCCTGGCACTGCCACGGGCGAACATTCACGCCGACCTGTTCCGCGACAACGCGATGTTCGAAGGCACGCACCTGACCGGGCTGATCGATTTCTACAACGCCTGCTCCGGGCCGATGCTCTACGACGTGGCGATTGCCTTGAACGATTGGTGCTCGGACGACGATGGCGTGATCGATGGACCGCGAGCGCGGGCCTTGCTGGGCGCTTACGCAACCCTGCGACCGTTCACCGCTGCCGAAGCCGAGTTGTGGCCGACCATGCTGCGGGTGGCTTGCGTACGGTTCTGGTTGTCACGCTTGATCGCGGCGGAGTCGTTCGCCGGGCAGGACGTGTTGATTCACGATCCGATGGAGTTCCAGTTGCGCCTGGCGCAGCGCCAGACGGTCAATACGCCGTTGCCTTTCGCTCTTTAAAGGCTTTGACCTGTGGGAGCGAGCTTGCTCGCGATAGCGGTGGGTCAGTCAACATTGATGTTGAATGTAATGCCGCCTTCGCGAGCAAGCTCGCTCCCACAGGGTCTGGTGTCGGTTACAACGACTCCAGGCACCCCGCCAAATCATTCCCCAACTTCTCCAGCACCTGCTCATACCCCTGAGCAGTCGCCGGCGTGTACCCGCCCAGCGCATCCAGTTCAGCCAGTTTCACCGGCAATCCCGCCACCAGAGTTTCCGCCAGACGCGGCCGCAGCGGTGGTTCACTGAACACGCAGGTCTTGCCGACTTCCTGCAAACGCGCGCGCATTGCCGCGACATGCTGGGCACCGGGTTGCACTTCGGCCGCGACGCTGAACACACCCACGTGCTTGAGGCCGTAGGCGTCTTCGAAGTAGTCAAAAGCTTCGTGGAACACGAAGTAGGGTTTGCCCTGAACATCGGCCAGGCGTTTCTTCAGGCGCGCATCCAACGCATCGAGACGTTCGTCGAAGGCTTTCAGATTGCTCTGATAGCGCGCGGCATTGGCAGGATCGGTGGCACTCAGGTCAGCCGCCATTTTCGTGGCGATGACCCGGGCGTTGACCGGCGATAGCCACAGGTGCGCATCCAGGCTGCCCGGACGGTGATCGTGGTCATGTTCGTCGGCTTCTTCAGCGTGGGAGTGGCTATCTTCGGCAAAGCGGCGCAGTTTCATGCCTGGCAAATCCTGCACGGCGACGTTGGGCAACGTACGACCACTGAGCACGCGTGGCAGGAAACCTTCCATGTCCGGGCCGATCCAGTACAGCAGGTCCACCGATTGCACCTTGCGCACGTCGGAAGGGCGCAACGCATAGTTATGCGGTGAGGCACCCGGCGGCAGCAAAACCTCAGGAATCGCCACGCCGTCCTGCACCGCCGCGGCGATCAACTGCAGAGGCTTGATGCTGGTAAGGACCTTGACCTCGGCCTGCGCCGAACCGATCAGCAGAAAACTTGCGACAAATGCGACAAAGATAGAAAAAAGTCGGGACACGATGACCACTCGAAGAGGCGAGAACGGGTAACATAATAACGTCTCTCACAAAACTCGTCGCCGCTCATGCTAAAAACACCGATTGCCAGCCGTCCCCACGACCACTCACATTGCGTTCACAGCGCTTTGTCCGAGGCCGATGCCCTGTGCGCACGTCAAGGCCTGCGCCTGACCGCGTTGCGCCGGCGAGTGCTGGAACTGGTGTGGCAAAGCCACAAGCCGCTGGGTGCCTACGACATTCTCGCGGTCCTCAGCGAGCAGGACGGTCGCCGCGCAGCGCCGCCGACGGTGTACCGTGCGCTGGATTTCCTGCTGGAAAACGGCCTGGWCCATCGGATTTCCTCGCTCAACGCCTTCATCGGCTGCAATCACCCGGAACATGCTCACCAGGGTCAGTTCCTGATCTGCCGTGAGTGCCACGCCGCCATCGAGCTCGAACAAACATCCATCAGCGACGCGATCATCGCCAGCGCCAGGGATGTCGGGTTTGTCGTCGAAGGCCAGACCGTTGAAGTGGTCGGTCTCTGCTCGGGTTGCCAGGGGGCTTGATGAGCAACACGCTGATCCGTCTTGAGCAGGTCGCCGTCACGTTCGCCGGGCAACCGGTGCTGGACAACATTGAGCTGAGCGTCGAGCCAGGGCAGATCGTTACCCTGATCGGCCCCAACGGCGCCGGCAAAACCACGCTGGTGCGTGCCGTGCTCGGCTTGTTGAAACCGGACAGCGGCAGCGTCTGGCGCAAGCCAAAACTGCGGGTCGGTTACATGCCGCAAAAACTTCATGTCGATCCGACCCTCCCGCTGTCGGTCCTGCGTTTCTTGCGCCTGGTACCGGGCGTGGACCGTGCGATGGCCTTGGCGGCACTCAAGGAGGTCGGCGCCGAACAGGTGATCGACAGCCCGGTGCAAAGCGTTTCCGGTGGCGAAATGCAACGCGTGTTGCTGGCCCGGGCCTTGTTGCGCGAACCGGAACTGCTGGTGCTAGACGAACCGGTACAGGGTGTCGACGTGGCCGGCCAGGCTGAGCTGTACAGCCTGATCACCCGTCTGCGCGATCGTCACGGTTGCGGCGTGCTGATGGTCTCCCACGATTTGCATCTGGTGATGAGCACCACGGATCAGGTGGTTTGCCTCAATCGTCACGTCTGCTGTTCCGGCCATCCCGAGCAGGTCAGCGGCGATCCGGCTTTCGTCGAGCTGTTCGGAAAGAACGCACAAAGCCTGGCGATTTATCACCACCATCACGACCACGCCCACGACCTGCATGGCTCGGTGGTCAAGGCGCCTGCGTCGGGCCAACCCCATGTTCACGGAGATAGCTGCAAGCATGGCTGATTTTCTGCTCTACGCCCTGCTTGCAGGCCTGGCCCTGGCCGTCGTCGCAGGCCCGTTGGGGTCTTTCGTGGTCTGGCGGCGCATGGCCTATTTCGGCGACACCCTGTCCCACGCGGCATTGCTCGGCGTAGCCCTGGGCTTCCTGCTGGATGTCAGCCCGACCGTTGCCGTCACCGTTGGCTGCTTGCTGTTGGCAGTGTTGCTGGTGACATTGCAACAACGCCAACCGCTGGCATCCGACACACTTTTGGGAATTCTCGCGCCCAGCACGCTCTCTCTGGGCCTGGTGGTACTAAGCTTCATGCACGAAGTGCGGATCGACCTGATGGCCTATCTGTTCGGMGACTTGTTGGCGATCAGTCCGACCGACCTGGCCTGGATTCTTGGCGGTAGCGCTGCGGTACTGGTCTTGCTGGTTACGTTGTGGCGCCCATTGCTGGCGATCACGGTGCATGAAGAACTGGCCAGGGTCGAAGGTTTGCCCGTGGCGGGATTGCGCCTGGCCCTGATGCTGTTGATCGCCGTAGTGATTGCCGTGGCGATGAAAATCGTCGGCGTATTGCTGATCACTTCGTTGCTGATCATCCCAGCGGCTGCGGCACAACGTCACGCCCGCTCGCCGGAACAGATGGCACTGGGCGCGAGCCTGCTGGGCATACTCGCCGTGTGTGGCGGGCTGGCGCTGTCCTGGTTCAAGGACACCCCTGCCGGCCCGTCGATTGTGGTGACGGCCGCCGCGCTATTTCTGCTGAGTTTTGTTCTGCCCCGTCGAGGGGTGTAGACTTGCTCGTTTTTTGCGCAAATAGAGAGTCGCAGGAATGAAGTCGTTCGCCTCCCGTTATCTGCTCCTTGTCGCATTTTCTTTGCTGCTGGGCGCCTGCCAAAGCACGCCACCGGCGGCCACCGAGGCCGCCGATGCGCGGGCCACGGCCATCGTGCAGCTGGAACAAAACATCGCCAGCGATGAACTGACCATCGCCGAAGACCAATTGGCAGCCTTGCAGGCCGAATCGCCCAACGATGCTTCCCTTGAGCAATACCAGCGGCAACTGGCCGAAGCCTATCTGCGCCGCAGCCAGATCGTGCTGCAAAAGGGTGATGTGGATGCCGCCGCGACCGCCCTGAGCCGTGCCCGCTCGTTGATGCCCAAGGCTCCGGCACTGACCGGCGGAGTCAATGGCTCGATTGCCCAGGCGCGCAAGGCCGAGCTGGAAAAAGCCGAAGCCGCCCTCAAGGCTGCCGAAGCCAAGCCAAAAGCCAAGGTTATCGACCTGACGGCTGAAGGCACCACAGTCGTGCTGAATATCAACGATATAGGCAAACTGCGTCGCCAACTGGATGCCATTGCCGCCGATGTGGTGAATTTTCAGTGCGACGTGAGCATTCAGGCTCCACGCACCAACGATTACCCTTGGCTGGCTAATTTGCTGACCAAACGGGTGAAGAAACTCGATCCTGAGTTTGATCTGAAGCTGGAGCGGCAGATTTTGCGCAGCGTTCCGGCGCAGATGGTTCTTAGCCCTCGGAATCCCTGAAAAGCTTCGCGGGCAAGCCCGCGAAGGCGTCCTTTCTGGCAATAAAAATGCTCAGGCCGAAATCGCATTGGCCTTGGCCTTTGCCTCCCCCTCCCAAACCCGATACCGACCAATCGCTGGAGTGAGCCTCTTCAGCCGTTCCTTTTTCTGACCTTTGATCGTGTTATTTCCAAATGAAAGGACAAATGCGAAATAAATGCTAAGAACCTCTATACGGACAGGCTAAAATGCGCGCCCGGCTAACCGCTGATCCTTTTCTAACGCGCCCCACAAGGTTCGCTACGTGATCGAGTTTCAAAACGTCCATAAAACCTACCGCGTCGCCGGTAGGGAAATCCCCGCCCTGCATCCGACCAGTCTGACGATTGAGAACGGGCAGGTTTTCGGCTTGATCGGTCATTCCGGCGCGGGAAAAAGTACTCTGCTGCGTCTGATCAATCGCCTGGAAAACGCCAGTGGCGGCAAGATCACCGTCGACGGTGAAGAAGTCACCGCTCTCGACGCCAACGGCCTGCGCCGCTTCCGTCAGCAGGTCGGGATGATTTTCCAGCACTTCAACCTGCTGGCCTCCAAGACTGTCGCCGACAACGTCGCGCTGCCACTGACCCTGGCCGGCGAGCTGTCGCGTGTCGAAATCGACTCCCGCGTAGCCGAGTTGCTGGCGCGGGTCGGTTTGTCCGACCACGCAAAAAAGTACCCGGCGCAATTGTCCGGCGGGCAGAAGCAGCGTGTCGGCATTGCCCGTGCGCTGGCGACCAAGCCAAAAATCCTGCTGTGCGATGAAGCCACCAGCGCCCTCGACCCGCAAACCACCGCATCGGTGTTGCAATTGCTCGCCGAGATCAATCGCGAGCTGAAACTGACCATCGTCTTGATCACCCACGAGATGGACGTGATCCGCCGGGTCTGCGACCAAGTAGCCGTGATGGACGCCGGTGTGATCGTCGAGCAAGGCTCGGTGGCCGAGGTGTTCCTGCATCCGAAGCACCCGACCACCAAGCGCTTCGTGCAGGAAGACGAGCAGATCGACGAAAGCGAACAGCGTGACGACTTCGCTCACGTACCGGGACGCATCCTGCGTCTGACCTTCCAGGGCGAAGCGACCTACGCGCCTCTGCTGGGCACTGTCGCCCGGGAAACCGGTGTGGACTACAGCATCCTGGCCGGTCGTATCGACCGCATCAAAGACATCCCTTACGGGCAACTGACCCTGGCCGTGACCGGCGGTGACATGGAAGCGGCCTTTGCCCGCTTCACCGCAGCCGACGTCCACATGGAGGTGCTGCGCTAATGGAAGCCCTGACAAGTTTCTTCGCCAATATCGACTGGTTCGAAATCTGGCTGGCCACCGGCGACACCCTGCTGATGCTCGGCGGTTCGCTGTTGTTCACCGTGCTGCTCGGCTTGCCCCTGGGGGTGCTGCTGTTCCTGTGCAGCCCGCGCCAGTTGCTGGAAGCCAAAGGCGTCTACGCGATGTTGTCGCTGCTGGTAAACATTCTGCGTTCGCTGCCGTTCATCATCCTGTTGATCGTGATGATCCCGTTCACCGTGTTGATCACCGGCACGTCCCTGGGTGTCGCCGGTGCGATCCCGCCGCTGGTGGTGGGTGCCACGCCGTTCTTCGCGCGCCTGGTGGAAACCGCCCTGCGTGAAGTGGATCGCGGCATCATCGAAGCGACCCAGGCCATGGGCGCGACCACACGACAGATCATCACCAATGCCTTGCTGCCGGAGGCTCGTCCGGGCATCTTCGCGGCGATTACGGTGACAGCCATTACACTGGTGTCCTACACGGCGATGGCCGGTGTCGTGGGTGCTGGTGGTCTGGGTGACCTGGCGATCCGTTTCGGTTACCAGCGTTTCCAGACCGATGTGATGGTCGTGACGGTGGTACTGCTGCTGGTATTGGTCCAGGTGCTGCAAACCGTCGGCGACAAACTGGTTGTGCATTTCTCCCGTAAATAAGACATGAGCCGGCCATTCGCTGGCAGGCGCCAAACGGGTGCCGCAAGCGGGCACCTCACATGGAGTTAGCTGAATGAAAAAACTACTCGTGGCCTTCGCGGCCGTTGCGGCATTCTCTGCCCACGCTGAAACCCTGACCGTCGCAGCCACTCCGGTTCCGCACGCCGAGATCCTCGAATTCGTGAAGCCGGCCCTGGCCAAAGAAGGCGTGGACCTGAAGGTCAAGGTATTCACCGACTACATCCAGCCAAACGTGCAGGTCGCGGAAAAACGCCTGGACGCCAACTTCTTCCAGCACCAGCCGTACCTGGATGAGTTCAACAAGGCCAAGGGCACCCACCTGGTTTCCGTGGCCGGCGTGCACCTGGAGCCCTTGGGCGCTTACTCCAGCAAGTACAAAACCATTGCTGAACTGCCTGGTGGTGCCAACGTGGTCATCCCGAACGATGCCACCAATGGCGGCCGTGCCCTGTTGCTGATGGCCAAGGCCGGCCTGATCAAGTTGAAGGATTCGAACAACATCCTGTCGACTGTGAAAGACATCACCGAAAACACCAAGGACCTGAAAATCCGTGAACTGGAAGCCGCGACCATCCCGCGCGTGCTGACCCAGGTCGACCTGGCGCTGATCAACACCAACTACGCGCTGGAAGCCAAGCTCGATCCGGCCAAGGATGCACTGTTCATCGAAGGCAGCGACTCGCCTTACGTGAACATTCTGGTGGCTCGCCCGGACGACAAGGACAGCGAAGCGATGAAGAAACTGGTCGCTGCCCTGCACAGCCCGGAAGTGAAGGCATTCATTCTCGAGAAGTACAAAGGCGCGGTGGTGCCGGCGTTCTGATCGACTGAAAGCAATGAAAAAGGGGACGCCAAGTGCGTCCCCTTTTTTGTGTCTTGAAATACGACCCCTGTGGGAGCGAGCTTGCTCGCGATGGCGGTGTATCAGTCAACTTGGATGTTGAATGTTACGGCCTCATCGCGAGCAAGCTCGCTCCCACAGGGGGTTGTGTCACTCAGTTGCGTTTAAGCATCACCGGCAACTGCGCCACCAGCTTCGCATTGTTCAACGGCGCCCGAATAAACCCGCGCTGGGTACCGTCCGGCCCGATCACCGCGAGGTTGCCGCTGTGGTCAACGGTGTAGTTGGGCTTGCTGGTGTCCGCCGGAATGAACGGAATGCTCACCGCGTTGGCGATCGTTTGCAGCTCATCGGTCGACGCCGGGGTCAGGCCGATGAACTGCGGGTCGAAGTAGCCCAGGTACTGCTTGAGCTGCTTGGGTGTATCGCGGTTCGGATCGACACTGACCAGCACGATTTGCAGTTTATCCACCGCTTCGGGCGGCAACTCGCTCTTGATCTGTCGCAGCTGGGCGAGGGTGGTCGGGCAGATGTCCGGGCAGAAGGTGTAGCCGAAGAACAGCAGGCTCCACTTGCCTTTCAATTCATTGATCGCGACCGGCTGGCCGTCCTGATTGGTCATCGTCACGTCCGGTAGATTACGGCTCTGCGGCAGCAGAATGATACCGGCGTCGATCAGCGCCGTCGGATCGCCCTGGTTTTTCCCGGACAGCACCTTGTTGACGGTCAGGCCCAGGATCAGCGCGATCAGGGCGACGAGTATGAAGACGGTTTTCTGGGTTCGAGTCATAGGTTCAACAGTAAGTAGTGGTCTACGAGCAGGGCGATAAACAGCAGGAACAAGTAGTAAATAGAGTACTTGAACGTGTTGATCGCCGCGTGCGGCCGAGTGCCACGGTACAGCACCACGGCCCAATGCAGAAACCGCGCGCCCAGCCCGAGCGCGCACACCAGGTAGAGCGTGCCGCTCATGTGGATCACATAAGGCATCAGGCTGACGGCAAGCAATGCGAAGGTATAAAGCAGGATGTGAATCTTGGTGTAGTGCTCGCCATGGGTGACCGGCAGCATCGGGATGTCGGCCTTGGCGTATTCCTCCTTGCGATGAATCGCCAGCGCCCAGAAGTGCGGCGGGGTCCAGGCGAAGATGATCAACACTAGCAGCAGCGGTTCGGCGCTGACGTGTCCGGTGGCGGCGGTCCAGCCGAGCAACGGCGGCGCAGCACCGGCCAGACCACCGATGACAATGTTCTGCGGGGTCGCGCGCTTGAGAAATCCGGTGTAGACCACCGCGTAGCCGAGCAACGAGGCGAGGGTCAACCACGCGGTCAGCGGGTTGGTAAACGCCAGCAGCATGGCTTGCCCGAGCGCCGCCAGCACCAGTGCAAACGTCAGTGCGGCGGTCGGCGAAACCCGGCCTTCGGCCAGAGGCCGTTTGTGGGTGCGTGCCATGATCGCGTCGATGCGCCGGTCCACCACATGATTGACCGCCGCCGCGCCACCGGCACACAAAGCGATGCCCAGGTTGCCGAAAATCAGCACCGTCCACGGCACCCCGGCACGGGTCGCGAGGAACATTCCCACCAGTGAAGTGATGAGCATCAGCACCACGACTTTGGGTTTGGTCAGTTCCAGGTAGTCGCGCCAGATCGCCTGACTGGGACGTTCGCCGATCAAAACCGCCATGGCATCTCTCCTTTTATTGTTATGGGCCCGGCTGAGTGTTTACGCAGGCTGAAGCGCCAGCGCGTTGGCTGCGTGACCCGGACCAGACTGGTTCGGGCGTGGTAATTGACCAGCACCATGGTTAGCAACAGCGCCGCGCCGCCCGCGTTATGCGCGACGGCCACCGGCAGCGGCAGATGGAATAGCACGTTGCTGATGCCCAGGGTGATTTGTACGCCAAGGGTGATCAGCACCAGGCCTGCCAGACGCGTCATGCCGACCACTTTCAATTGCCAGGCCAGACCGAGCAATACCAGGGTGACCAGCAACGCACCGATGCGATGGGTCAGGTGGATGGCCGTACGGGCATCGCTGTCCAGTTGCCCGCCCAGGTAATTCGGGCCGATGTGTTGGGTCAGGTGGAAACCGTTGGCGAAGTCGGCAGGCGGCAGCCATTGGCCGTGGCAGGTCGGAAAGTCGATGCAGGCCACGGCGGCGTAGTTGGAACTGACCCAGCCACCGAGGGCGATTTGCCCGATCACCAGCAGCAGTCCGGCCGTCGCCCAGTGCTGCAGGCGTCGCGGCACGGTCAGCGCCGGCAATACGCCCGACAGGCGCAAGGTCAGCAGAAACAACAGGCTCAAGGTCGCGAAGCCGCCAAGCAAATGCCCGGCAACCACCTGCGGCCAGAGCTTGAGCGTTACCGTCCACATGCCGAACGCGGCCTGGCCAAAAACCACCGCCAACAGAAACAACGGCAACTTCACCGGTTGCCCCGGATGGCGGCGATGCAACCACGCGCGACCAGCCAACACCGTGATCAATATCCCCAGCGTGCCGGCGAAGTAGCGGTGGATCATCTCGTTCCAGCCCTTGTGGGCCTCGACTGGAGTGTCCGGGAAATGCAATTCGGCATGGGCCAGCTGGGCTTCGCTTTTCGGCACGCTGATAAAGCCGTAGCAGCCAGGCCAGTCCGGGCAGCCGAGGCCGGCATGGGTCAGGCGGGTGTAGGCGCCGAGCAACACCACAATCAGTGCCAGCAAGGTGGCAAACAACGCGAGGCGAAATCCAGGTTTGGCCATGACGATGCCCTTATCCGATATTCGACAGTTTCAGCAGGTGACGCAGGTCGTTGAGCAGGTCCTTGCCCTTCACCGACGGGTCGTAGCGCAGCACCAGATTGCCGTGGGGGTCGATGATCCACAGGTGCGGCGCGTCATTGCTCTGTGCGCCTTTAGTGTAGGTCGGCAAGTCCAGTGAATAGCGTTGCAACTGCGGGTACTCGCGTTGAAGTTTAGTCTCGTAATCGCTGTTCAGCGTCTGCGCGGCGGCCAACGCATGGCTGGCGCGGGACGCATCGCGGCCAAGGCCGATCTGGATCTGTCGCGCCAGATACACCAGTTGCTGGCAGTCCACCGCGCAATCCTTGGGCGCCGTCACCAGCATCTGCCAACGATCTTCCTGGGCCTGCACGCCAATGTCGGCACGGGTCTGGCCGTTGCCGATCAGTTCGCCGTGATAACTGCGGCCCTCGGGCACCCAGAAATTCAGCTTGTACATGCCGGTGGCGAGGATCATCGGACCGATCACCCCGAGCAGGATCAGCAGCAATTGCAAGCGGCCCTTGCGCCGGTTAACCGACGGTTTCGCCTCAGACATTCTGGGTGGATTCATGGCCGCTCCCATGGTGTTTCTCCTTTGCGTTGTGCCAGCCGAGATAGAAATAAAGACCGAACAGGGCAATCGCCATGGCGAACCACTGCACGGCATAAGCGATGTGTTTTTCCGGGCCCATGACGACCACCGGCCAATCGGCCTGATAGGTGGCGGGGCCGGTTTCGGCGCGTAGTTCGTAGGCAAAGCCTTCGCGGTTCAGTGCAGTCCAAAGCTTGGTTGGCTCAACAGCCGTAATCAGCTTCGGCCATGTCAACGTTGTGGGATCTGCGTGCAATTGGAACGTCGCACCGGGGGAGACGTAGACCCACGCGTCGAGGCTGACTGCTTCGGCAGGTGTATTGAATTGCGGTGGTGTGCGGCGCTCCGGCCACGGCAACCAGCCGCGATTGACCAGCAGCCAAAGCCCGGTGGCCTGATCGTGAAACGGTTGCAACAGCTCGACGCCAACCCTGCCGTTGCGTTGACTGTTGTCCAACAGCAGGCTGTGTTCGGCATCGAACTGGCCGTGCAGGCGAACCCGGCGGAAGGCCGGATCGGTGGTGTGTTGCAGCTCGGTGCTGGCCATCGGCTCGGCGGCGCGGCGTTCGGCGTAGTTTTGCAGCAGCGTGCTTTTCTCCGCGCCCCGGTTCAATTGCCAGAACCCCAGGGACACCAGCAGCGGCAGCAACAGCGCCACCACCAGCGTTGGCACGATACCCGGCCGAAAGCGCTTCATGGCATCGCCAGAAAGTTGGTCATCGCGATAGCTATACTCAAATGCATCGCTTGTCCCCCCGGAGTCTCACCATGCTCAAAGCAGCCATCGTCCTGATGCTGATTGCCACGGTTGTCAGCCTGTTCAGCGGCCTGTTTTTTCTGGTCAAGGACGACAGCCGCTCAAACCGCCTCGTCATTGCCTTGAGTGTGCGAGTGACGCTGGCCGCCCTTACCCTCGGCCTGATCGCCTGGGGGTTTTTCAGCGGCCAACTGGTTTCCAATGCCCCCTGGTAGCTCGCTCCTACAAGATGCTTTAAAGCACATAGACGAAAACGAACAGCCCGATCCACACCACATCCACGAAGTGCCAGTACCAGCTCGCCGCTTCGAAGCCGAACTGGTGATCGCTGTCGAAGTGCCCGCGCATGATCCGCATCAGCATCACGAACAGGATGATGGTGCCGATGGTCACGTGGGCGCCGTGGAACCCGGTGAGCATGAAGAATGTCGCACCGTAGATGCCCGAGCCCAGGGTCAGACCCAGCTCGCGGTAGGCGTGCATGTACTCTTCGGCCTGGAACGTGAGGAACCCGCAGCCCAGCAACACGGTGAACGCCAACCATAGCTTCAGTGCGCCGCGATGGCCCTTTTTCAAAGCATGGTGGGCGATGGTCACGGTCACGCTGGAGCTCACCAGCAACACGGTGTTGAGCAGCGGAAGGCCCCAGGGGCTGATGACTTCCTTGGGCGGCGGAAACAATTTCGAGTCGGGGTTGTTCAGCAACGGCCAGACGAACTCGAAGTTCGGCCACAGCATGTGCGCGATGCCTTTGGTGCCCTCACCGCCGAGCGCCGGACCAGAGACGTGACGCACATAAAACAGCGCGCCGAAAAAGGCGATGAAGAACATCACCTCCGAGAAAATGAACCAGCTCATGCCCCAGCGGAACGAGCGATCCATCTGCGCGCTGTACAAGCCGCCGCGACTTTCCTTGATGACCGTGCCGAACCAGCCGAACAGCATGTAGGCCAGCAACAACCCGCCGACGAAAAAGATCAGTGGCCCGTGGGATTCCGGGCGCGCCGCTTTCAGATCGTTGAACCAGGTGGCCAGGCCGTACACGGTGGTGACCATGCCGAGCGTGGCGATGATCGGCCATTTGCTCTGGGCGGGAACGTAATAATGTTCATGAGTTGCCATTTATTGTTCTCCTTATCGGGCACGCTCAGCCGCCAGTGTTTACAGCTACCGGTGGATGTCGGGCGGTGATATCGAACAGCGTATAAGACAGCGTCAGGTGCTTCACATCCTTGGGCATGTCACGGTCAACGATGAAACGCACCGGCATCTCGATCCGTTGACCGGGCTGCAGCACTTGCTGGGTAAAGCAGAAACATTCGGTCTTGTGGAAGTACGCGGCGGCAGTGCTGGGCGCAATGCTCGGCACGGCCTGGGCGCTCATCGGCTTATCGGTGGGGTTGTGAGCGATGAAGATCATCTCGTTCACCGCCCCCGGATGGGCCACCAGTTCCTCGCCCTTGGGATAGAAGTCCCAAGGCATGTCGGCAGTGTTGGTCGACAGAAACTGCACGCGCACCTGCCGTGAGGTATCGACTGATTGCTCACCCTCGTACTGCCCGCCGGTCTTGCCGTTGATGCCGAACGCCTTGCACATCACGTCGTAGATCGGCACCAGTGCAAACCCGAACACAAACATCGCAATCACCACAGTCAGCAGGCGCGTGACCAGTTTCTTCAACGAGATTGAGTCAGCCATGGGCCAAGCCCTCCACGCAGAACCCTGTGGGAGCGGGCTTGCCCGCGATAGCGGTCTGCCTGACACACCGCGTCGCATGCATCGCAGGCAAGCCAGCTCCCACAGGACCGAGGCGTTTCATTTCACTTCCGGCGGCGTGGTGAAGGTGTGATACGGCGCCGGCGACGGAATGCTCCACTCCAGGCCTTCAGCCCCGTCCCACGGCTTGGCCGGTGCTGGCGGGCCGCCGCGAATGGTCTTGATCACGATGAACAGGAAGAAGATCTGCGTGGCGCCGAACATGAATGCACCGATCGACGACACCATGTTGAAGTCGGCGAACTGCAGGTTGTAGTCCGGAATCCGCCGCGGCATGCCCGCCAGTCCCACGAAGTGCATCGGGAAGAACGCCATGTTCATACCGATGAACGACAGCCAGAAATGCAGCTTGCCGAGGGTTTCGTCGTACATGTGGCCGGTCCATTTCGGCAGCCAGTAGTAGGCCGAGGCAAAGATCCCGAAAATCGCCCCCGGCACCAGTACATAGTGGAAGTGCGCGACCACGAAGTAGGTGTCCTGATACTGGAAATCCGCCGGGGCGATGGCCAGCATCAACCCGGAGAACCCGCCAATAGAGAACAGGATCACGAACGCCACGGCGAACAGCATCGGTGTCTCGAAGGTCAGCGAGCCTTGCCACATAGTGCTGGCCCAGTTGAACACCTTCACGCCCGTTGGCACCGCAATCAGCAGTGTGGCGTACATGAAGAACAGCTCGCCCACCAGTGGAATGCCGACCACGAACATGTGGTGCGCCCAGACGATGAACGACAGGAACGCGATACTCGCCGTGGCGTAGACCATTGAGGTGTAGCCGAACAATGGTTTGCGCGAAAAGGCCGGAATGATCGAGCTGACGGCACCGAAGGCCGGCAGGATCATGATGTACACCTCGGGGTGACCGAAGAACCAGAACACATGCTGGAAAAGCACCGGGTCTCCGCCACCGGCGGCGCTGAAGAAGCTGGTGCCGAAGTGGATGTCCATCAGCATCATCGTCACGCAACCCGCCAGTACCGGCATCACCGCGATCAACAGGAACGCGGTGATCAGCCAGGTCCAGACGAACAACGGCATTTTCATCAGCGTCATGCCGGGGGCGCGCAGGTTGAGGATGGTGGCGATCACGTTGATCGCGCCCATGATCGAACTGATCCCCATCAAGTGAATGGCGAAGATAAAGAAGGTCACGCTTTCCGGCGCGTAGGTCGTCGACAGCGGTGCATAGAAGGTCCAGCCGAAGTTCGGCCCGCCGCCGGCGGTGAACAGGGTCGATACCAGCAGCAGGAACGCTGCCGGCAACAGCCAGAAGCTGAAGTTGTTCATCCGCGGCAGGGCCATGTCCGGCGCGCCGATCATCAACGGGATCATCCAGTTGGCGAGGCCGACGAAGGCCGGCATCACCGCGCCGAAGACCATCACCAGGCCGTGCATGGTGGTCATCTGGTTGAAGAATTCCGGCTGGACGATTTGCAGCCCCGGCTGGAACAACTCGGCGCGAATCACCATCGCGAACGAGCCGCCGAGCAGGAACATGGAGAATGCAAACCACAAGTACAGCGTGCCAATGTCCTTGTGGTTGGTGGTCAGCACCCAACGCATCAAGCCTTTGGCGGGGCCGTGGGCGTGATCGGTGGCGGTATGAACATGTTCATCGATTACAGCAGTCATGTCCTGTCTCCTGCAAACAGATGGGCTGGGCAGGCCGGGATGCATAGCCCCGACCGGTTCCGTACGTGCGCAATAGACCGGGTCATTTGCTTTCCGCCTGTTTCAGCTCCAGCACTTCTTTAGGCGTGACCATGTCGCCTTTGTTGTTACCCCAGGCATTACGTTCATAGGTCACGACCGCCGCGATATCGACTTCCGAGAGTTGCTTGCCGAACGCCGCCATTGCAGTGCCAGGCTTGCCATGGAAGACCAGGCTCAGGTGAGCCTCTTTCGGCCCGGTGGCGATTTTCGAGCCCTTGAGCGCCGGGAACATCGGCGGCAGGCCCTGGCCTTCGGCCTGGTGACAGGCCACGCAGGTGGTGTGATAGACCTTGTCGCCACGATCCTTGAGCTCATCGAGCGTCCATTCCTTGCTGGTCAACTCTTTGAGTTGCGCGGCCTCGACCTTGCGATCGGCCAGCCATTTTTCGTAATCGGCCTTTTCCTTGACCTCGACCACCGTCGGCATGAAGCCGTGATCCTTGCCGCACAACTCAGCGCACTGGCCACGGTAGATGCCGGGTTTGTCGATGCGGGTCCAGGCTTCATTGACGAACCCGGGAATCGCATCGCGCTTGACCGCAAAGGCCGGCACCCACCAGGAGTGGATCACGTCGGCGGAGGTCACCAGGAAGCGCACTTTGGTGCCGACCGGAAGCACCAATGGCTTGTCGACTTCGAGCAAGTAGTGCTCGCCCTTGGCTTCCTTGTTGTGGATTTGATCCTGGGGGGTGGTCAGGTTGCTGAAGAACTCGACGTCCTGGCCCAGGTATTTGTAGTGCCACTTCCATTGGTAACCGGTGATCTGGATATCGATCTCCGGCTCGCTGGCGTCGTACATCTTGATCAGGGTCGCGGTAGCGGGAACCGCCATGGCCACCAGGATCAGGAAGGGCACGATGGTCCAGAGGATTTCGACAGTGGTGCTTTCATGAAATTTGGCGGCTACCTGCCCGGTCGAGCGGCGGTGGAGAATCATCGACCAGAACATGGCACCAAAAACGATGATGCCGATCACCACACAGATCCAGAAAATGGTCATGTGCAGATCGAATACTGCGTGACTGATTTCAGTCGCTCCAGGCGCCATATTCACAGTCCAGGCCGCTTGCGCCTGACTGAAAATCGACCACAACAGGAGGCCCATCCAGACATGTGGATGTCGCATCATTGCGGGTTCCCCTTATCGTTCTTGTTATCCCGCCGGCTTTCACCTGCGGCAAGGGAGCGGCTGCATCAGACTACGAACTTGAATCGCCGGGCCTTGCTACACATGCAGTCGGGCGTCATCAGCTAACTCCATTCCAACCCGAGTATAGACAGCACCTCTGACCTCGCAATGCGAAGGCGTAAATCATCTGAGACAGCATTAACTTGCTTTGCAGGGCACGAATGGAGAAGGATGCAGACGAGTGGTGGCTAATCGATATAACGGGGCTGTCTCAAGGATGAAATAATTATGACAAATGCGTCTTAGCATTTTTCGTAAGCCAGCTAAGTTATGTCTTCCCTATTTCATTGCCTTGTTTCCTGGAGTTTTCATGAACACCGCCGCATTGCGCGAGCAGATCCAAAAAGCCCAACAACATGAAGCCGAGACCGGCCTGCTGACGCGTCAGCTGGAAAGCAAACTGCCTCATCTACATCCGGCGATCCAATTGCCGGAGACCGATACCAACGGTGTACTGACGCGATTTGTCGCCGCCTACATCGAAGAAGTACCCGATCTGCTGGATGCAGCCAATGAAGTCGCCAAGGAAGCGGGCATTGAGTCACAGATCAAACCGGTGCTGAATATCGCCGAGCAGTACTTCCTCCAGCCGCCAGCCATCATGGCCGGCCATATCGGGCTCGACAGCCTGCTGGATGAAGCCTACCTGGCGCACCGGTTTGTCGAAGAGGTCAACGACCTGTACATCAAGCATTTCGGCCAGCCACTGATCCCCTTGGACATGACTGTCGCCAACCTGATTGCTCACCAATTGATCGGTGAGTCGTTCGCCAACCAACTGGACGAAGTGGTGCATCACGCCATCGACGAGATGCTCAACGACGAAAGCTTCGCGCTGGAGTCGGTGGAAGCCTACCGTGAGAAGCTCAACAGCCCGGACACCGGCGCCGCGTGGAAACGCTGCTTGCTCGCTCCCACACAGGAACCTCAGCCAGCCGCACCGATGCCGGTATTGGTCCGCACCCGTCCCTCAAGCCTGCGTTTCAGTCCCCGCGATTCAATCAACAGCTTCGAACCCTTGGCCGCATTCGCCCGACCCCATTCCTCCAGCAGTTCCAGACACGAGTGATCGATGTAGCTCAAGTTGTTGAGTGGCACATGCACTGTGGTACCCGGCGCAATACTACCCAGCACCTGGGTCAGCGCCGGCACTTTGAGGAAGGTCGCCGCGCCTGCCAGGCGTAATTCCATTTGCCCTTCCTGAGGCAGGTCGACCAGGCTGATTTTCAACCGCGAAGCTTTCAGCGCCAGTTTCACCAGCGTCAAGCCGAAGCCAATCAACACGCCGGTCAGCAGGTCCGTGAAAACGATAGCGAGCGCGGTTGCCGCATAGGTGAACATCGGTGCCCGACCATAGCGGCCCAAACCACGGAAGACCTTGAGGTCCACCAGTTTGAAGCCGGTGTACACCAGCACGCCCGCCAGGCTCGCTACCGGAATGCTTTGCAGCACGCTGGACAGCAACAGCACGAACGCCAATAACCACAGGCCGTGGAAAATGGTCGAAAACCGCGTGGTTGCTCCGGCCTGAACATTCGCCGAACTGCGCACGATAACGCCGGTCATCGGCAATACCCCGAGCACGCCACACAGCATATTGCCGATACCTTGCGCCGACAGTTCCCGGTCGAAATCCGAGCGCTGGCCACTGTGCATGCGATCAACTGCCGCGGCTGAGAGCAAGGTTTCGGCACTGGCGATGAAGGCCACGGCAAACGCAGCGATCAGCAAGGTCGGATCAGCCAGGTTGAGCAGGTCCGCCGGCTTTAGCCAGTCGATGGCCTCCGCCAGGTTTGCTGGTACCTCAACCCGTTTGACCTGCAACGCCAGCACCAGGCTGGCAAGCGTGGCCAAACCGACGCCGAGTAGCGCGCCGGGAATGAAGCGCAGGGATTGCGGACGGAATTTCTCCCACAGCCACATGACGGCAATCGTCGACAAACCGAGCAAACCGGCTTGCCAGCCAAACGTGGGCAACGCTTGAGCCAGCGCGGCCGGAAAGGCCGCCAGGTTATCCAGCCCCGAGGGTTTGGGCGCAGCATCCAGCATCACATGCACCTGAGACAGGACGATCAGCACGCCAATCCCCGCCAGCATGCCGTACACCACCGCAGGTGCCGTCACCCGAAACCAGCATCCCAGCTTCAAGCGACCCGCCAGCAGTTGCAGAAACCCCGCCAGCAACAGAATCGGCCCGAGCATGGCAATACCGTGCTGGCGTACCAGTTCGAATACCAGAACGGCCAGGCCCGCCGCCGGGCCGCTGACTTGCAGTGGCGAGCCGGCTAACCAACCGACCACCAGACCACCGATGATGCCGGTGATCAGACCTTTCGCCGGCGGCAGGCCAGAGGCAATCGCAATGCCCATGCACAGGGGCAGGGCGACCAGAAACACGACCACCGAAGCCAACAGCTCCCGTGGCAGAACAGCTTTGAGTCGAGCAGCACGCATGGTGAGTCTCCCGAAGTTTTCTTCAGGCATGGCAAAGCCAGGCTGCCTGAACGGCAGCCTCGACTAAACCACACAACGATTTAGGAGGATTTAGAAGCGCGCTTTGGGCGTCGCCACAGGAATCGGCAGGCTGCCATTGAGCGGCAGGAAACAGCCTTGATCGGCGTCGTACGCTTTGATTTCGCTGGTTTCGATGTTGTAGACCCAGCCGTGGATAAACAGCTGACCGTTGGCCATGCGCGAGGCCACCGACGGATGGGTACGCAGATGCTGCAATTGGGCGATCACATTCTCTTCGGTGAGGATGTGCATGCTTTCGCTTTCGCTAGAGCAGTTGCAGTTCTCCTGCACCATGGTTTTGGCCACTTCGGCATGACGCAGCCAGGCTTTGACCGTGGGCATTTTTTCCAGACTGTCCGGGTTGAGCACCGCACGCATGGCGCCGCAGTCGGAATGCCCGCAAATGATGATGTGATGCACGCCGAGGGCCAGCACGGCGTACTCGATCGCCGTGGAAACGCCGCCGTTCATTTGCCCGTAAGGCGGTACAACGTTACCGACATTGCGGGTCACAAACAGATCACCGGGGGAACTCTGGGTAATCAACTCGGGCACGATGCGCGAATCAGCGCAAGCAATGAACATCGCTCGTGGCCGCTGGGCCGTGGCGAGTTTTTTGAAGAGTTCTTCCTGCTGGGGAAAGACCTCATGATGAAAATGCAAAAAGCCGTCAACGATATGCTGCAACGCTGCATCGGCGGTTTCCGCCTCGGGTTCGGGCGAAGCCGACGCAGCCAACGGCTGTTTATCCTTGTCACTCATGATTCATCCTCATTGACGGGCTCAGGGAGTCATCCCGTGTGGTCCGGTGTGAAGCCAGTGGCTGGTTAAAAACATCCAGATCAAATATCTCGACCTATCAGTCACTCGATGAACACGGTAGCGGCCGAATCTTAATTCAAACTGAATGAACCGCTCTAGGACATGTGTTCCAGGTCACAAAAAATGTGACCAGCCTAATGCGTGAGCGCGCTCTTCAGTACTCAACCATAGGCCAATTGTCCTCAAATCAACGACATTTGGCGACCCGGCGGACAAAAGGCTTCGCTGTCCAGATTGAACCCCTCCCGGTGATTGAGTCCCAGCCGTTTGATCGCTTTGGCAAAGCGCTGCGCCAGCAAGTCCGCAAACGGGCCTTCACCGCGCATCCGCGCACCAAAGCGGCTGTCATAAAGCTCGCCGCCACGGCTCTGGCGAATCAGGCTCAGGACATGCGCCGCCCGTTGAGGGTAGTGGGCCGCCAGCCATTCCTCGAACAGAGGCGCCACTTCCAGCGGCAAGCGCAGCATCATGTAGGCGGCGCTCTGCGCCCCGGCCGCATGGGCCTCGGTGAGCAGGCTTTCGAGTTCGCTGTCATTGATCATAGGAATCATCGGCGAACACAGAACACCGACCGGGATGCCCGCATCACGCATCACCCTGATCGCCCGCAATCGAGCCTTGGGCGCCGCTGCACGGGGTTCGAGGATGCGCTTGAGTTCGTCGTCCAAAGTCGTGAGGCTGATCATCACCGCGACCAGCCTTTGCCGGGCGAGCTCGGCCAACAGGTCGAGATCTCGAAGAATCAGCGACCCTTTGGTGACAATGGTGACCGGGTGGCGATAACGCAGGAGTACTTCGAGGGTTTGCCGGGTGATCTTGTATTCGCGCTCGATCGGTTGATACGGGTCGGTGTTGGAACCAAGGTTGATCGGTGCACATTGATAGCCGCGTTTGCACAACTGTTGCTCCAGCACATCCACGGCATTGGTCTTGGCGATCAGTTTTGTCTCGAAATCCAGCCCCGGCGACATGTCCCAATAGGCGTGACTGGGGCGCGCATAGCAATAAATGCAACCGTGCTCGCAGCCGCGATAGGGATTGATCGAGCGATCGAAGGGCAAGTCCGGCGAGCTGTTGCGGGTGATGATGGTTTTCGCCGTCTCGATGCGCACTTCGGTGCCTTGAGTCGTTGGCGCTTCCTGATACCAGCCGTCGTCCTCGGCCACCGAGTGATTCGGGGCAAAGCGGTTGTGCGGGTTGGTGGCAGTGCCGCGGCCGCGGGGAGGTTGAGGGGTAACCATCGACGGGCTCCTGTGTCTGTATATTCATACAGTATCCGAGACAACGCATGTCGGCCAGTACCGTTCAGCCTGTGGTTCGACGGCAGATCTTTCAGGACAGCTTTATCAGGTAACTAGCAAATAAACGAAACATATAGACCGTGGCTGAATTTAATATCAGCTCGTATATTCACACCTTCAATTAATCCCCGACACAGAAAAAATAAAAGGATTTATTTATGTCTAACATTAATCAGCGCGGTATTTTTCTTCAACTTATGCGGCCGAACGCTTCGGAGCCTAATACACTTGTTTCGTTGCAACTTGCTCGCAAGGAGTCAAGTTGGGATGCAGAGAATGAACAAGAAATCGAAGCTTTGGTGGATTCGGTTTTTTTTACAGCTGTCTCCACCGACCGTGGTGAGTCTTTCAGTATCCGGACCGTTGGCAAGGATGTTGACGGGGACGGCGATATTGATGCGGATGACAAAGCAAAGCTTCTTGCCTTGGCTAAAGCCTACGCCAGTATCACCAATCCCTGAGCCCTGACTTTCGAGTCTTCGGAATATGAATATCAAAGCTCATAGCTGATTGCATGTGAGCTACCCAATGCATTCAAGACAGCCGCGAGGACAAAAATGTCCGCTCCCATAAAAACCGGTGCTTATCTACAACAAATAGAAACACCGCAAGATGTGCAGGTAATTGTCAAACTAATAAGAGCAGACAAACACCCGGATAAAACTATGGAGCAATTCGCTGATGTCCTCGCGAGTGCTCCCACCGTTACGCTTCATATAAAAGACGGTGGCAAAATTTTAAAGCTCGACTTAGATCCTTGGTGCGATATTAATGTCACTCCAGACAATTGCATCGACGAAAAGGACAATGCACTTCTCACGAACGTAGCACTCGCCTTTTATCAACAACAAATAATTGCTCCTGAGGGCATTGCGTACCTTTATCGTCTTCCCGCTGAACCACCCGACTTTCGAGTAGATGTTGAGGTATTTGACATTGATGAAGATGATCATCAACTGTATAGCCGCGTTGTGTTCAAGACCAAGTCAGCGGATGCCGGCTTGTATTTTGAAGGTAGTGAGCGAAACCCTCTCACTGGACAGGTGTTTGACTATGGGGCCGCACTGAACGAGTTGCTCAAAGCATTCATCAAACTGAAACTGTGACCTGAGCCGCGGCTTCACGATTCTTTGACGGTCAGCTCACAGGCCTTTAACCGCTCAAGGAGGATGCTCGCCGGTATCTTCCCCATCCCTTCCTGAACGGTCACCCGAGCATGCCCTTACTGCGCTTTATCCCAGCGATGTGCCTGTCGCTGTTCACACTTTTTAACCTTGCGCCTGCTTTTGCTGACGACAGCACTTCGCCTCGCCCGGCAGAGTGGGCGCAATCGGTAGAGGTGCAATACAACCTCTTTCAGATGTCTCCGACGCTTTACCGCAGCGCGCTGCCCGACCAAGGGGCAGTGCCGTTGCTGGAAAAACTCAAGGTCGGGACGGTCATCAATTTTCTGCCCGAATCGGATTCACACTGGTTGACCACACCCGATATCGCCCAGGTGCAATTGCCCTATCGCACCAATCATGTCGATGACGCCGATGTACTCAAGGCTTTGCGAGCCATTCAAACCGCCGAAGCCAAAGGCCCGGTGCTGATGCACTGCAAGCATGGTTCCGACCGCACCGGCCTGATGGCGGCCATGTACCGGGTTGTCATCCAGGGCTGGACCAAGGAAGAGGCCCTGAACGAAATGACCCAGGGCGGCTTTGGCGACAGCACCCACTTCAAGGACGGCATCCGCTACATGATGCAGGCCGACGTGGACAAACTGCGCACGGCGCTGGCCAATGGCGATTGCAGCACCAGCCCATTCGCCGCGTGCTCGATGAAGAGTTGGTTCAAGTCCGCTCATATCGAATAGGAAGAGCCCCCGCTGCATTGCGCAAAGAGGGCTTTTTTCACTCAGTGTTGTTCGTCCGGCTTTTTCTTCAGCTTCGGATTCGGAAAGAACTGAACCGTCTGAACCTTGGTGTCGGCTGGTTTGAGTGCGCTGGTATTAACCCGCGTACCCAACTCCTTGGGCACCGACAGCCCTTGTTCATTGAGAGTGTCGGAGTAACCGCAAGCCACGCACTCTCGGTGCGGGACCTGATCTTCGTTCCACATCATCAACTTGTCCGGCTCGCTGCATGCCGGGCAGACCGCCCCGGCGATAAAGCGTTTTTTCGTAATCACAGGTCCCTCACTCATGCTGCCGCGTCCTCACTCAGGCCGCTGTGGCGCAAGAGTGCGTCAATCGAAGGCTCACGGCCACGGAAGTCGACGAACAACACCATCGGCTCCTGGGAACCGCCGCGTGCCAGGATCGCTTCGCGGAAGGCGCGACCGGTGTCGGCATTGAGCACGCCTTCCTCTTCGAACTTCGAGAACGCATCAGCCGACAGCACTTCAGCCCATTTGTAGCTGTAGTAGCCCGCGGCATAACCGCCGGCAAAGATGTGCGCAAAACTGTTGGGGAAGCGGTTGTAGGCTGGTGGACGCATGACCGAAACCTCGTCACGCACGCCTTCGAGCACTTGCAGCACGCTGCGGCCGTCGCCGTGGGTGGCGTGCAGTTCGAAGTCGAACAGCGAGAACTCCAGTTGGCGGACCATCATCAGGCCGGACTGGAAGTTTTTCGCCGCGAGCATTTTCCCGAGCAGGTCCTGAGGCAGCGGTTCGCCGGATTCATAGTGACCGGAAATCAGCGCCAGACCTTCCGGCTCCCAGCACCAGTTTTCCATGAACTGACTTGGCAGTTCGACGGCATCCCAGGCCACGCCGTTGATGCCAGACACGCCAGCATGCTCGACGCGGGTCAGCAAGTGATGCAGGCCGTGACCGAATTCGTGGAACAGGGTGGTGACTTCGTCGTGGGTCAGCAACGCAGGCTTGCCGCTGTCGGCCGGGGTGAAGTTGCACACCAGATTCGCCACCGGGCTTTGCAGCACGCCGCCAGCCGTGCGGCGACGGTCGCGGGCGCCGTCCATCCAGGCACCGCCGCGCTTGTTGGCGCGGGCGTAGAGGTCGAAGAAAAAGCGGCCGACGTGCTGGCCGTTTTCCTTGATCTCGAACAGGCGGACATCCGGGTGCCAGGTGTCGAAGCCTTTGAGCTCGGCAATCTCGATGCCGTACAGACGCTGGACGATGGCGAACAGGCCGCTGAGCACCTTGTCGATCGGGAAGTAGGCGCGCAGGGCTTCCTGGGCGACGCTGTAACGCTGTTCACGGAGTTTTTCGCCGTAGAAACCGCTGTCCCAGCTTTGCAGATCCGGGCAACCTTGCTCGGCCGCATAGGCCTTGAGCTGTTCCAGATCTAGGGCGGCGAACGGCTTGCTGCGCTTGGCCAGATCGCGCAGGAAACTCAGCACCTGATCGCTGGACTCGGCCATTTTGGTCGCCAGGCTCAGCTCGGAGAAACTGCTGAACCCCAAGAGTTTTGCCAGCTCCTGACGCAGGTCGAGGATTTCTTCCATGACCGGGCTGTTGTCGTTCTGACCGGCATTCGGCCCCTGATCCGACGCACGGGTGCAGTACGCGGCGTAGACTTCTTCACGCAATGCGCGGTCCTGGGCGTAGGTCATCACCGCGTAATAGCTCGGGAATTCCAGGGTGATCAGCCAGCCATCCAGGTCCTTGGCCTGAGCCGCGGCGGCCATTTGCGCCCTGGCCGAATCGGTCAGGCCGGCGAGGGCTGCTTCATCGGTGATGTGTTTGGTCCAGGCCTGAGTGGCGTCGAGCAACTGGTTGGAGAAACGGCTGCCCAGCTCGGACAGCTTGCTCTGCACTTCGGCGTAACGCTTCTGTTCGGCTTCCGGCAGGTCGATACCCGACAGACGGAAATCACGCAGGGAGTGTTCCAGGATAGTTTTCTGCGCCACGTCGAAACCGGCAGACTCCGGGCTGTTGGCCAGGGCTTCGAAGGCCTGGAACAGTTCGCGGTTCTGACCCAACTCAGTGGAATAAGCGCTCAAGGCCGGCAGGCACGACTCGTAGGCTTCACGCAGTTCGGCGCTGTTGCACACGGCATTGAGGTGGCTGACCGGGCTCCAGGCGGCGCCCAGGCGGTCATTGAGTTCGTCCATCGCCAGCACCAGGCCGGCCCAAGTTGGCTGTTTGGCCTGAGACTTGAGGATTTCGACGATGGCAGCGCGGTTGTCAGCCAGGATCTGTTCAATGGCCGGTTGTACATGTTCGGCGCGGATGGCGGAGAACGGCGGCAGGTCATAGGACTGCAAAAGAGGGTTGTTCACGCTCACGGTTGATACCTTGGCTGGAGAAACATGCAGCCATCTTAATTACAATCGACGTTCACCGCAGCTATCAGCAACAGAGAGAAACCCTATCGTGAACCTTCGCAAGTATCAGAACCACACGCCGCTGCTCGGCAAAGGCGCTTTTGTCGACGGCTCGGCGGTGGTGATCGGCGATGTTGAAATCGGCGAAGACAGCTCAGTCTGGCCGCTGACGGTGATCCGTGGAGACGTGCACCGCATCCGTATCGGCGCGCGCACCAGCGTGCAGGATGGCTGTGTGTTGCACATCACCCACGCCGGGCCGTTCAACCCGGATGGCTTCCCGTTGCTGATCGGCGATGACGTGACCATCGCCCACAAGGTCATGCTGCATGGCTGTTCGGTGGGCAGCCGGGTGTTGATCGGTATGGGCAGCATCGTCATGGACGGCGCGGTGGTCGACGATGATGTGATCATCGGTGCCGGCAGCCTGGTGCCGCCGGGCAAGCATCTGCAAAGCGGCTTCCTGTATGTCGGCAGCCCGGTAAAGCAGATCCGCCCGCTGACTGACAAGGAACGCGCCTTTTTCACCTACAGCGCGGCGAACTACGTGAAGCTCAAGGACCTGCATCTGGCCGAAGGCTACGACCAGCTTTGACCCGCCCCCTTTTTCAGGATTCGACATGCATTACCAAACCGTTTTGTTCGACCTTGATGGCACCCTGACCGACCCGCGCGAGGGCATCACCCGCTCGATCCAGTTCGCCCTGGGCAAACTGGGTATCGATGAGCCGGACCTGGCGAAACTCGAACACTTCATCGGCCCGCCGCTGTTGCAGGCATTCATGCAGTTCTACGACTTCGATGAAGCCAGGGCCTGGGAAGCAGTGAATTTCTACCGCGAACGCTTCAAGGTCACCGGCCTCTACGAAAACCGCATGTTCGATGGCGTCACGCCGCTGCTGGAAACCCTGAGCGGACAAGGCCGGCAACTGTACATCGCCACTTCGAAGCCGTGGGTGTTCGCCCGGGAAATCGCCCGGCATTTCGACTTTGCCAAACACTTCAAGGTGATTTACGGCAGCGAACTGGACGGCACCCGGACCAACAAGATCGAACTGATCGCTCACCTGATGGCCGAAGAAAACCTGGACCCGACCAACACCTTGATGATCGGCGACCGCAAGCACGACCTGATCGGCGCGCGCAGCAATGGCCTGGACGCGGCGGCGGTGGGTTACGGGTTCGGCAGCCACGAAGAACTGAGCGCCGAAGCGCCGGTGTATCACTTTGAAACGCTGGAAGAGCTGCATCAGGCATTTTTGCAGCGCTGATAAGACCGACACAAATCAACTGTGGGAGCGAGCTTGCTCGCTCCCACAGGGGAGCTACGCAGGTTTTCAAGGCATTGGCGGCGGGGCCAGCCTCTGCCCTTGCTCGACTGCCCAGTTCACCACCTGCGCGGTCAATTGATCGTTCGCCTGACCAAACCCGACCACCACCGCCGGGACCTGCGCATCACTGAGTGGCTGGCGCACTTCAAAACGGCGGCTGGCGAGGATGCGCTGGTCGTAACTGCGCACCAGCAATGCATCCAGACGCACCATCACGCTGGCCGTCGTGCCCTGGTACTCGGTCTGGAACGCCAGCAGACTGCCGCCCAATTCAAGATCGGTCTGGAAAATGCTGTCATCGGTGCTCAACAACGGCACCCGCCCGTCATGCTGGAAACCTTCCAGCAGGCGATTGCGCACCAGCACCGGCGCCGGGTCGCTCCAGCGTGAACCCTTGTAGTGGCTGATCACATCGCCCTGAGGAATCACGGCAATGTTCGGACTGTTCAACGCTTCGCTGGACTGGAATTTGCTCAGTCGCAGCGACCAGCGTTGCGGCGTTCCATGGCTGGCCGATGCGCTCTGGGCCGAAGGCAATCGATAGACCTCGAAGGGCTCTGGCTTGGGCAGGATCGAGCACGAGCTGATCAGCGTGAAGCCAGCGAGGAGGGCAATCCGAATCAGCTTCATGGCGTGAATTCCTTGGTCTTTTCACTGCCCAGCAGGTAACCGCTGGGGTTGGCTTCCAGGCGTGTGGTAATGGTGCGCAACGAACTCAGGGTTTCGCGCATTTCACGCACGGCCGGGCCCAACCCATTGAGGCCTTGCATGCCGCTGTTGAGCGAATCCTGATTGGCTGTGATCAGCTTGTTGAGGGTGGCACTGCTCTCCTGCAACGACTTCATCGCCTGCTCGGCGCTGCCCAGCGCCTCCTTGCCATGATCATTGAGCAGCCCGTTGGCATTGCGCATCAGCGCCGTGGTCTGCTCCAGCATGGTGTTGGCCTGCTTGCCGACCGAGGCCAGTTGCTGCATGGCCTGGCGGATATCGCCGCGCTGCTCGGCAATGGTCCCGGTGGTTTGCTCCAGGTGCTCCAGGGTATTGCTGATGCGCTCGATGTTTTCCGTGGAAAACATCAGGTTGACGTTATGCATCAGCGTGTTCACGCCGGACATCAAATCGTTGCTGTCATTGAGCAGGCGGGCGATGGGCGAGGGCAAGGCGACAATGGTCGGCAGGTTGCCGTCCTTGCCCTTGAGCGTCGGGCTCTGAGGCGTGCCGCCACTGAGCTGGATGATCGAGGTCCCGGTGACCCCGGTCAGGGCCAGCTTGGCATTGGTGTCTTCCTTGACCGGGGTATCGCCGGCCAGACGAATTCGCGCCAGCACCCGGCGCGGGTCTTTCGGGTCCAGGCGCAGCGAGATCACGTCGCCGACCTTGATCCCGCTGTACTGCACCGAACTGCCCTTGGACAAACCGCTGACCGCCTCGTTGAATACGACTTCGTAGTCCTTGAACTCGGTGTCGACACTGGACTTGGCCAGCCACAGGCCGAACAGCAGCGCGGCCGTCACCACAATCACGGTGAACAGGCCGATCAATACATGATGGGCTCGGGTTTCCATGTCAGACCTCTTTGAGCTGTTGGGCGGCTGTCAATGCCGCGCGGCCGCGAGGGCCATGGAAGTATTCGTGAATCCACGCATCGTTGGTTTCCGACACCTTGTCGATGGCGTCCGCCACCAGCACTTTTTTCTGCGCCAGCACCGCCACCCGGTCGGTGATGGTGTAGAGCGTGTCGAGGTCGTGGGTCACCAGGAAAACGCTCAGGCCCAAGGCATCGCGCAGGGTCAGGATCAATTGGTCGAACGCGGCGGCGCCAATCGGATCGAGACCGGCGGTGGGCTCGTCGAGAAACAGGATATCCGGGTCCAGAGCCAATGCCCGGGCCAGCGCGGCACGCTTGATCATGCCGCCGGACAACGACGAGGGGTACTTCTCTGCCGCCGACAGCGGCAACCCGGCCAGGGCCATTTTCACCGCTGCCAGGTGCTCGGCATCGTTGCGGCTCAAGCCGGCGTGTTCGATCAGCGGCAGGGCGACGTTCTCGGTCACAGTCAGCGAAGAGAACAGCGCGCCTTTCTGGAACAGCACGCCAAAACGTCGTTCCACCAGAGAGCGCTCGTGCTCGGACAAAGTCGGAAGGTTCTTGCCGAAGACTTTCACCACGCCTTCGCTTGGCTCGCGCAACCCGACAATGCTGCGCAGCAACACCGATTTGCCGCTGCCGGAGCCGCCGACCACGGCGAGGATTTCGCCTTTGTACAAATCCAGGTCTAGGTTCTCGTGCACGCTCTGGCGACCAAAGCGATTGCACAAACCACGTACTTCAATCACCGCCTCGGAGGGCGCTCGGGGGACACGACTCACCATCCCATCTCCATGAAAAACATCGCGGCTATCGCATCCATTACGATCACTACGAAAATCGACTGCACCACGCTCGACGTGGTGTGGGCGCCCACCGACTCAGCGCTGCCACTGACCTTGAAGCCTTCAAGGCATCCAATCGCCGCGATCAGGAAGGCGAAGACCGGTGCTTTGACGATCCCCACCAGAAAGTGCTGAACGCCGATGTCCGATTGCAGCAGTGATATGAACATTGCCGGCGAGATATCCAGCGCCACCGCGCAGACCACGGCACCGCCGATAATCCCCGACAGCATCGCCAGGAAGGTCAGCATCGGCAGGGCGATCAGCAATGCCAGGACCCGCGGCACCACCAGCAACTCCACGGGATCGAGGCCCAAGGTGCGGATGGCGTCGATTTCCTCGTTGGCCTTCATCGAACCGATTTGTGCCGTGAAGGCACTGGCGGTGCGCCCGGCCATCAGGATCGCGGTCAGCAACACACCGAACTCGCGCAGGAAGGCAAATCCCACCAGGTCCACGGTGAAGACAGTGGCGCCGAAAGTGGCTAGCACCGTCGACCCGAGAAACGCCACCACGGCGCCCACCAGAAAGGTCAGCAGGGCAACAATTGGGGCGGCATCGAGGCCGGTCTGTTCGATATGGGCGATCATCGGCGTGACGCGCCAGCGTTTGGGCCGGAACAGTCCGCGGGCGATGGTTTCGATGATCAGGCCAACGAAACCCAGCAGTTGCAGGGTGTCCTGCCAGACGATGTCCACCGCGCGACCAATACGGGTCAGCAACTGAATGGTAACGCTGACTTCCGGCTCCTTGATCGGTACGCAGAAATCGGTCAACGAGCAGTAGACGGTTTGCAGCAACGCGCGATCGGCGGCGGAGAGTGTGCAATCAGGATGTTCGGCGGAGCGGCCGAGGCGCTCGGAGCCGAGCAGCTCTACCAACAGCGAGGCGCCGGCGGTGTCGAGGGCGCCCAGTCCATTGAGGTCGATGGGGGTGTTGGCGTCGTACTGGCCGTGGAGTTTTTCGCTCAACAGCTTGAGGTCAGCGTAATGGGCGAGCGTCCAGTCGCCCGTCACCCGCAACCGCGCAGGGGTAATCGACGTGTCTAATCGGGCGTTGCCGGCCATTGTGCTGCTGATCATAAGCTCCGTGCTTGTTCAGTGATTACGCAGCTCTACGTAATAGCACGAACCGCACTACTTTTCTTTGATCGCTGTGCTGTCCGTGACTTTGAAGCGCAGCACGCCGATGACCTGGCCATCTTCGGTCAGCACCCGAACCTGCCATTTGCCGACCGGGTTGCCCGGGAAATTCTCCTTGTGGGTCCAGGCCCGGTAACCTTCCTTGCGCCCGCCGCGAATATCCAGAGGGATGCGGTCGACCTCTTTACCGTTGAACTGCCAGACGTGATAAATCCGCTCGTCCAGGCCACGCGGGGCGTTGATCGCGGTATACGCGTAGAGCCCGCCATTGCGGATCTGCTCGGCACTGACTTCGTTGAGGCTGGCGCCAGGCGTGCGGTCCTGCATTTGCGTGCTGATGGCCACGTCGGTCATCCACAGCGTCGCCGGCGGCACCCACGAGCGCAGCTCCCAACCGACGACGCCAATGCCCAGGGTGATACTCAAAATCGCCAACGCACTGCGTACGGTACGAATCGGGAAGATCGACGCCAGGCTCGGGAACGACAACAGCACCGAGATGCCCAGCGCCCATTTGAAACTTTGTGCGGTGGTCAGGTGCATGATCACCGGCAATGCGGTGAGCAGGGCGGCGAACAGGGTCAGGGTGTGCAGGGCCAGAAACGCCCAGCGCCGCGGCGCCAGCCATTTGTAGTAGAGCGGGTCGATGATCGAAATCAGCGCCGCGACGCCCAGCAGCCCGGTGAAAACCAACTGGCCGCTGTTCCACGTTGTGGTAATGAAGAAGAACGGCAGGACAAAGAACAGGCTTTCCTGATGGATCATCTGTGTTGCGTAACGCAGCAACGGCTCCGGGATTTCGCGCTTGAAAATGCGCGTGAACAGCTTGGTCAGGCTGTTTTCCAGCATCAGCCAGATCCAGCTGATCAGCATGATGGTGGTGATCCAGCTCGCCAGGCCTTGCTGGCGATCGACCAGAATGAAACTGCCCACCCCGGAGATGAAACCACAGAGCGCGATGACCCCAGGGTAGCGCTTCATCAATTCGAGGATGCGCAGTACGAAAAGGGTCAGGTTTTGCATTCGGCGGGTTCACAGTTGTCGTAGGAAAAAACCTCGACAGGGTACCGTTGGTGCGACGCTGTGGCGAGGGGCCGGTCCGTTTGCTTGCACACAAAAGTGTTTGGTGGACGCGGACCTGTGGGAGCGAGCTTGCTCGCGATGAGGCCGGCACATCCAACATTTTCGTCGGCTGACAATCCGCTATCGCGAGCAAGCTCGCTCCCACAAGGAGTTTTCTTGCCAAACAGGGTGGTTACTTCCTGCGATGCAAACGCCAGCTCAGCAATATCAGTACGATCACCCCCGCCACCCCGACCACCAGCCACATCAACTGGTCATAACTGAACAATGGCTTCTCGATCCGCAAATACCCCGGCTGCAACAGCAGTTCACGAACGGCCTTGTTCGCCTCTTCCAGCGTCACCCCTTGCAGCTCCTGGGCCGGGTTGGCGAAACGGCCGTCCTCGTAGTCGCCGATGGCGCTCCAGTAGTAGTCGGCCAACGCGCTGTTGCCTTGTACGGCCCAGGCCTGCCGGGCAATGGCGGCCTGCTTGAGGCGGTTGAAGGTGTCGGCATTGAGGCCGTCCTTGAGCAGTCCGGCCTTCAAGTCATCGAGCACGTGTTCGGCAGCGAGTACGTCGTCGCGTTCAAGGTCGGCATTGAGGCTCATGAAACCCACGCCGCCGAACACCTCGCGTTCCGCCCAGGGGCCGTAGGACAAACCGTGAGTCAGGCGCAACTGGCGATAGAGCGCCCAATCCAGATAATCCTTGAGCAAATCGAAGGTTTGGTCGTGCCCGTCGTCCAGCACCGGCTCCGGCACCAGCCAGTGCAATTTGGCGCCGTTGCCGACCAGACCGTGGGGCAGGGTGCGCTCGTGGGCGGCACTGGCCTGGATTTGCGGCAGCGGCGGATGCTCGCCAGGGGTAATCGCTTCCAGCGCTCCATACGCCCGCTCCAGATAGGCCGGCAGCAACTTGTCGAGGTCGCCGACCACGATCAGGGTCATGTTGTTCGGCGCATACCAGTCCTTGCGCACCTGCTCCAGTTGCTCATGGGTCAGGTCATCGACTTGCGCACGCTCCGGGCACTTGAGGCCCAGTTCCACGGCCAGCTGGTTGCTGGCCGTGTGGCCGAGGTCCTGACGATCGAGCCAGCGCTGCAGGTGCGAGTAGTGGCCGCCGTCTTCACGCTCTACCACTTGCTTGGCCGCGTTGATGGCGTTGTCGTCGAAACGGGTCTGGGTCAGCAGCGCCAGCAGGAGGTCGAGCACCTTGCGCTGGTTTTTCGCCGGGGCTTCGATGACGAAAGTCGTATCGGCATTGCTGGTGAACGCGTTCCACTCACCACCCAGAGCCTGCATGCGTTCTTCCAGGCCGCCTTCGCCGCTGGCGTCGATACCGCTGAACAACAGGTGTTCCAGCAGATGCGGCAGCTCCTTTTCTTCGCACTTGAAATCGTCCAGGCCAACGCCGACCACCAGCCGGATCGCCACATGCCCGCGGTCAGTGCCGGGCTTGAGCAGCAACTGCAAACCGTTGCGCAGGGTGTAGCCCTCGACCTGGAAGCGATCCAGGGCCAGCGACGGAAAAGAACCAAGCAACAGGCAGGCGAACAACAGACAACGCATAACAAGCTTCCGTACGACTAGCGTAAGTTCAACAGACTTCAGGCAACTGTGGACGTTCAGGGTGAATGAGTGATGTCGCTCAAATCGTCGACCACCAGCGCACCGGTGTCCGATGTTTCCAGCACAACGTAGGCACTGCTGCAAAACAGCGAATTCAGACGTTTCATGTCGGCGATCAGCTCCAGGTGCAACGAACTGGTTTCGATACTTTGCACGATTTTAAGTTGCAAGCGGCTGACATGAGCGTGAGCCAGGCGCCGTTCCTGTGCACGGAAACGACGTTTCTCACGCACCAGTTGCCGGGCACTTTCCGGGTCGGCGCTGAGAAACACCGACATCCCGAGTCGCAGGTTGGAAATCAACTGCGTCTGCAACCCGGTCAATTCGTCCAGCCCGACTTCGGAAAACGACCGGCGCTGCGAGGTTTTCTGCTGCTGGACCTTGCGCAGCATGCGTTCGATCAAATCGCTGGCGAGTTTCAGGTTGATCGCCAGCTCGATGATTTCCGCCCAGCGCCGGCTGTCCTGATCGCTGAGATCTTCCCGGGGCATTTGCGCCAGATACAATTTGATCGCGCTGTAGAGCGCTTCGACATCGTCGGTCAGGCGCCGCATTTCCTGGGTGACGGCGGTTTGCTTGCCGCGCAAAACATCGAGCATGGCTTCGAGCATGCTGTCGATCAGGTCCCCCATGCGCAGGGTTTCCCGGGCCGCGTTGGCCAGCGCCAAACCGGGCGTGACCAACGCCGTGGGGTCAAGGTGCCGGGGCTTGGCCGTGCCGTTGGCCTGCGGGCGCTCCGGCAGCACCCAGGCACAAAACCTGGCCATCGGCCCGACGCTGGGCAGCAGGATCAGGCAGCGCACGGTGTTGTAGAGCAGGTGAAAGCCAATGACCATTTCCTGAGGGCTGAAATCGAGGCCATCGAGCCAGTGCACCAGTGGATCGAGCACCGGAATGATCAATAAAAGACCAATCAGTTTGTACAGCAGGCTGCCCAGCGCCACTTGGCGCCCAGCGGGGTTCTGCATGCTGGTGCTGAGGAAGGCGAGTACGCCGCTGCCGATGTTGGCGCCAATCACCAGCCCGATGGCCACCGGCAAGCTAATCACATTGGCGCCCGCCAGAGTCGCGGTCAGCAGCACAGCGGCCAGGCTGGAATAGGACATCATCGCGAACAGCGCGCCGACCAGGGCGTCGAGCAGGATGTCGCCAGTGAGCGAGGCGAAAATCACCTTCACCCCTTTGGCATGGGTAATCGGGTGCGCCGCTTCGACAATCAGTTGCAGCGCCAGAATGATCAAACCCAATCCGATGGCGACACGGCCCATCTGCCCGAGTCGGGTCTGCTTGCGCGACAGAAAGAAAATCACCCCGACAAAGATCAGCAGAGGCGACAGCCACGACAGATCGAACGTCAGCACCCGCGCCATCAGCGCCGTACCGACATCGGCACCGAGCATGGTGACCAGTGCCGGGGTCAGCGCCATCAGGCCCTGGCCGACAAAGGAAGTGACCAGCATGGCGGTGGCGTTGCTGCTCTGGACCATCGCCGTCACGACGATCCCGGAGACAAATGCCAGCCAGCGGTTGGACATGTTATGGCCAATGACATGGCGCAGATTGGTACCGTAGACCCGCAGGATGCCGGTTCGGACGATGTGCGTGCCCCAGATCAGCAGGGCCACTGCAGAAAGCAAATTGAGCAGGGTGAGCATAATGACCCCCTGTGGTGTAGCGCCCCAAAGGAGCAAGTTGACGGTACCGCGTGACGTTCTACGTTCTGTACTTAAGCTGTAGTTGGCTAACGGTCTGCGCGCCAGCATCGCATAGCCAAAGAGGGGATTGAAACAAAACCGTCATGAAATCCCGTTCATGCAACCCGCCAAAAAACAAAGTGGGAGCGAGCCTGCTCGCGATGAGGCCATCAGCTTCAACTTTGATGTTGACTGACAGACCGCCATCGCGAGCAGGCTCGCTCCCACAGGTTTTGCGTATTTACCGCTACCGGGTTACTGGCCAGGAATATCCTTGCGCAGCTTTACCGGATCCTGCTGTTTCTTCTTTTTCGCGATGGCAGTGCGCATCCTGATGTTGATCGCTTCCACTGCCAGCGAAAACGCCATGGCGAAGTAGACATAGCCTTTTGGCACGTGAACGTCGAAGGATTCGGCAATCAGCACCGTACCGACGATCAACAGGAATGACAGCGCCAGCATTTTCAGTGACGGGTGCTTGTCGATGAACTCGCTGATGGTGCCGGAAGCCCACATCATCACCAGCACAGCCACGATGATTGCCGCGACCATGACCGGAACGTGGGACACCATACCGACCGCGGTGATCACCGAGTCCAGGGAGAACACGATGTCGATGATCGCGATCTGGATGATGGTGTAGAGAAAGTTGCCGCCCTTGCCCGAAGGCTCTTCGTTGGTTTCGTCTTCACCTTCCAGCGCGTGGTACATCTCTTGCGAGCTCTTCCACAGCAGGAACAGACCACCGAAGAACAGGATCAGGTCTCGCCCGGAAATACCCTGACCGAACACCACGAACAGGTCCGCCGTGAGTCGCATGACCCACGTGATCGACAGCAGCAACAGGATTCGCGTGATCATGGCCAGCGCCAGACCGAAAATCCGGGTGCGCGCCTGCATGTGTTTGGGCATGCGGCTGACCAGGATCGAAATCATGATGATGTTATCGATACCCAGGACGATTTCCAGGGCGGTCAGGGTGAAGAAGGCAACCCAGATTTCAGGGTTGGTCAGCCATTCCATGTGTATTCCTTTGAGCGATTGTTAAACCACAACGGGCCCGGGCTTCAAACAGCGAAGCCTGGACCCGAAGTGGTGAGTCTTGGGCTTATAGAGTGCTGAACACCGGGAAAGTCCCCAACAGCAGTGCAGCAATCAGTATGCAGGTACAAACCAGCACTGCCCACTTGAGAGTGAAGCGCTGGTGGTCACCGAAGTCGATACCGGCCAGGGCCACCAACAGGTAGGTCGATGGAACCAGCGGGCTCAACAGGTGGACGGGCTGACCGACGATCGAGGCACGTGCCATTTCCACCGCGGTTATACCGTAATGGCTCGCGGCTTCGGCAAGTACCGGTAACACGCCGTAATAAAATGCATCGTTCGACATGAAGAAGGTGAACGGCATGCTCACCAGCGCCGTGATCACAGCCAGGTACGGGCCGAGGAAATCCGGAATCACCGCCAACAGGCTTTTCGACATGGCGTCGACCATCCCGGTGCCGGTCAGGATACCGGTGAAGATACCGGCCGCAAAGATCAGCCCGACTACCGCCAGTACGCTACCGGCGTGAGCCGCGACGCGATCCTTCTGCTGTTGCAGGCAAGGATAGTTGACGATCATGGCGATACTGAATGCCACCATGAACAGCACCGGCAACGGCAGCAGGCCGGCGATCAGTGTGCCCATCAGGGCCAGGGTCAGGGCGCCGTTGAACCAGATCAGCTTCGGACGACGGGCATCCGGGAACTGCGAAACGCTGATTTCGCTGTGGTCGACTTCATCGCCCACCAGGTGCAGTTCACCCAGGCGCGCACGTTCACGCTTGCCGTAGAAGTAGGCAATGATCAGGATCGCCACCACACCGGCCAGCATCGCAGGAATCATCGGTACGAAGATGTCGGACGGGTCCACATGCAATGCACTGGCAGCGCGAGCAGTCGGGCCGCCCCATGGGGTCATGTTCATCACGCCACCGGCGAGGATGATCAGACCGGCCATGATCCGCGGGCTCATGCCAATACGACTGTAGAGCGGCAGCATGGCGGCCACGCAGATCATGTAAGTGGTCGCGCCGTCACCATCGAGGGAGACAACGAGCGCCAGAACGGCGGTGCCGACCGAAACTTTCAGCGGGTCGCCCTTGACCAGTTTGAGGATCTTGCGCACGGCCGGGTCGAACAGGCCGGAGTCGATCATCAGGGCGAAGTACAAAATAGCGAACATCAGCATCACGCCGGTTGGCGCAAGCTTGGTGATGCCTTCGAGCATCATCGGTCCGATCTTCGGTGAAAAACCGCCGAACAGGGCAAAGATGATCGGAATGATGATCAGGGCGATCAGCGCGGACAGGCGCTTGGTCATGATCAGGAACATGAACGTGATGACCATGGCGAAGCCAAGGAAAGTCAGCATGGGAATACTCCAGGCGTAGCGCGGCTAGGGAATGGGCGGATCGGGCGGGATCAGCGCAGAACGGGAAGCACGAGACGTACGGGCGGAGTTGCAGCGAAGCGGCGGGTAGAAGAGGACATCAGAATCACCATTGTTGTTGTTAAATGGGCTGTGCGAGCGATAAAACGCTGGCATTGGCCAACCGGTCTGTTGCCGGTAGTGGGGGCGATCCTAATCGGGGAAGCTTTCAGCCAGCTTTCGCCAATGAAAGCAAGGACCGGATGTGCAACCGATCGTCGGATTGGGTTTCAAGTCCCTGAACACAGGGCGGGAGGTTGAACATGGGTGAACTTCACACCGGCGGCTGCCATTGCGGGCAACTGCGCTATCAATTCAGCGGGCCGCTGCACGATATCGCCCACTGCCATTGCTCGATTTGCCGACGGGTCAGCGGCGGCATCGTGACCACCTGGATCACCGTGCCGGCCTCCGCTTTTCAATGGCTGGCCGGGACGCCGTCGCGGTACGATTCTTCATCCAACTGCGCGCGATATTTCTGCGGCCGCTGTGGGGCGCAACTGGCGCTGGTGACGCAACTGAGCCCGGAAAGCATCGACCTGACCATCGCCACCCTCGACCATCCCGAGCAAGCACCGGCCGAGCGGCACATCTGGACCGACAGCCGCTTGCCGTGGCTGCACCTGGACGAACACTTGCCCGCCGAGGCTGAAGAAACCCTCTGATCAAAAAATAGACAGGTCCAGCGGGCGTATTGCGCCCATCCAGATGGCGTGCTCGGTGTGGTCGAGCAGATCGTCGCCGGTGTTCGGGTGCAGGAACACCACCAAACCGTTGCGATTGAGCGCCAGCCACGGCAGCACATCGACCAGGAACTGCGGTTCAAACGCCAACTGGCAGCTCCAGTCCGGGTGCGGGCCGACCGGGCGCTCATGTACACGGCCCATTTTCAATGGAAACAACTGCGCCGCCTGTTCGCACAAGGCCCGCGCCTGCCCAATCGTGCTGGCATCGAAATAAACGTGGGCGTGATAGCCTGTAATCTGCTGCATCTGAGTCCCTCCGAGAGCTGTTCGGACCCTCGCCGTTTCCTGCGAGTCACACGTCATATAGACGCTGGAAAACAGGGAGCCCAGCCATGAAAAATGCCGAAACCCCCGTCGTGAAAGTAGTGCTTTATGGTGCCATGAGTAGCCTGGGCAGTGCGCTGATGGCTGAAATGCTGCGGCGCCAGCATGAAGTGATCGCGATTCTCGATGAGCTCACAGCACTGGCACCACGTCCGGGGTTGCGCACCAAGACTGGCGACCTGTTCGACGCGCAACGGGTCAAGCAGAGTGTGGCCGGCAGCTCCGTGGTCATCTGCTTACTGGACGCTCCAGGCTTACCGTTCAACAGCGAACACGTGGAAAAAACTATCGTACCGGGTCCGGTCGAGCAGGTGCTGGCAGTGGATGCGCTAATCGTTGGCATGCAGGCAGCAAACATCGCCCGATTGTTTCTGGTAGGTGATTTCGACGTGCTGGACGATCCGGAACCCGAGGACAGCTTGCAACGTCACGCCGCCGAGGAAATCCGCGAGGCACTGCAGAGCAGTCCATTGAAGTGGACGCTGGTTAACGAGCCGCGCGGTGTACCGGGGCTGACCATCGAACATTTTGCCAAACCCGGTGGCAACCTCGAGCCGGGGTTGGCCGAACCACTCGGACGGCTGGCCCGCACCGCCGTGGGCATTGCCGATGAATTGCAGCTGAACCTGCACATCGGCCAGCACGTCAACTTCATCGCAACCGACAGCTAAACCGCAATGGACGGCAGCGTCAGGCCGTTGAGCGATTGCGCACTGCTGGCCTGCTCGGCCATCAACCAATCCACAAACTGCTGGATCAGCGCTCCGCGCCGTTTGCGCTGGGGTAGCACCACGTAATAACCCAGCCTCGACATCGCCGTTTCGGCAATCGGTCGACACAACAACCCTTGCGCCAGCAAGTTATCCACAAGATGGCGCCAGCCAATGGCCACGCCCTGACCGCCAATCGCGGCCTGAATCAGCAAGGTGTAATTATCGAAACGCAGTTGACCGGGCGCCGGGGGCGAGGTGATGCCCAACTCGCGGAACACACCACTCCAGTCGAACCAGTTACTGCTGTGTTCCCCACGCAAATGCAGCAACGGAAACTCCAGCAAGGCCTGGGCCGGCAAGGGTAGGGGGCGTTCGTTCAACAACAGCGGGCTGCACACAGGGAACACTTCCTCGCTGAACAGCCAATGGCTTTCACCCTGCTTGAAGCGACCATCACCGAACAGCACCGCCACATCGATATCGGTACGTAGCATGTTATGACTGCGCTCACTGGTGACCAGGCTGACATCCACCTGCGGATTGGCCGCGTGAAAGCGGTGCAGGCGCGGCATCAACCAATAGGCGGCGAAGGCAAAGTCCGTGGCCACCTGCAGCACTTCATGCTGTTGCTGTGCGCTGATTGCGCTCAATCCTGCGTCGATATTCTGCAAACCGAGCTGAACCTGCTCGAAAAGAATCTGCCCAGCCTCAGTCAGTTCGATTCCACGATAAATGCGGTCGAACAGGCGTGTCGCCAGTTGTTCTTCCAGGCGCTTGATCTGCTGGCTGATGGCCGGTTGCGTGGTGCCCAGTTCAACCGCCGCCGCGGTAAAGCTGCGCTGACGGGCCGCCGCTTCGAAGGCCCGAAGCAGATCCAGTGACAGGTCACCAAGGGCGTCATACATAAGCTGTGCTTATCCTAGTCATTGCCGCGCGTGGGCTTTACCGCAAGGTGCGAGGGTTTCATTCTCGAAGCCAGCACTCTCGCATAAACATCCACTATGGAATGCCGCGATCACATGAAGCGCAAGAACATTCTTTTCATCATGGCCGATCAAATGGCCGCGCCAATGTTGCCGTTCTACGGCCCATCGCCCATCAAACTGCCTCATCTCAGCCGCCTCGCCGCACAAGGCGTGGTGTTCGACTCGGCTTATTGCAACAGCCCCCTGTGCGCGCCGTCGCGTTTCACCCTGGTCAGCGGCCAGTTGCCAAGCAAGATCGGCGCCTACGACAACGCCGCCGATTTCCCCGCCGACGTACCGACCTACGCCCACTACCTGCGCCGTCTCGGCTACCGCACCGCCCTGTCGGGCAAGATGCATTTCTGTGGGCCGGACCAGTTGCATGGCTACGAAGAACGCCTGACCAGTGACATCTACCCGGCCGACTACGGCTGGGCGGTGAACTGGGATGAACCGGACGTGCGCCCGACCTGGTATCACAACATGTCGTCGGTGCTGCAAGCCGGCCCGTGCGTGCGCACCAATCAGCTGGATTTCGACGAAGAGGTGGTGTTCAAGGCCCAGCAGTACCTGTTCGACCATATCCGCGAGGATGGCGATCAGCCGTTCTGCCTGACCGTTTCGATGACTCACCCACACGATCCGTACACCATTCCCAAGGCTTTCTGGGATTTGTACGACGACGCCGATATCCCGTTGCCCACAACTCCGGACCCGCATGACCTCGATCCACACTCGCAGCGTTTGCTCAAAGTCTACGACCTGTGGGACAAGCCGCTGCCTGTGGATAAGATCCGCGACGCCCGCCGCGCCTATTTCGGCGCGTGTAGCTATATCGACAGCAACGTCGGCAAACTCCTGCAAACCCTCGAGGATACCGGGCTAATCGACGACACCATCATCGTGTTCTCCGGCGACCACGGCGACATGCTCGGCGAGCGCGGGCTCTGGTACAAAATGCATTGGTTCGAAATGGCCGCACGGGTGCCGCTGTTGATCAGCGCGCCGGGGCAATTCGGCGCCGGCCGGGTCAGCGCCAGTGTTTCCACGGCCGACCTGTTGCCGACCTTCGTTGAACTGGCCGGCGGCTCGCTGGAACCGGGCTTGCCGCTGGACGGTCGATCGCTGGTCCCGCACCTGCAAGGGCAGGGCGGTCACGACGAGGTGTTCGGCGAATACATGGCCGAAGGCACCATCAGTCCGTTGATGATGATCCGCCGCGGTGCCTACAAATTCATCTACAGCGAAGACGACCCCTGCCTGCTCTTCGACGTACACAATGACCCTCGCGAACTGGAAGAACTCAGCAATTCTCCGCAACATCGCCAACTGTTCGACGATTTTCTCGCCGAAGCGCGGGCCAAATGGAACATTCCGGCGATTCACCAGCAGGTGCTCGCCAGCCAGCGGCGCCGGCGGTTCGTGGCCGAGGCGCTGACCCTCGGCAAGTTGAAGAGCTGGGATCACCAGCCGCTGGTGGACGCCAGTCAGCAGTACATGCGCAACCACATCGACCTCGACGATCTGGAGCGTAAAGCACGTTATCCACAACCCTGCCAAAACCAATAATGTTAAGGGGAAGTCCATGCAAAGGTTATCCACAGTACTGACGGTCGGGCTCCTGGCTCTGGGCAGTGCATCGGCGTTTGCCGATCAGAGTTGCGAGACCGTGAAAATGGCCGACCCGGGCTGGAGCGACATTGCCGCGACCAACGCCATCACCGGGTTTCTGCTGGACGGCATGGGCTACAAGGCCAAGGTCGACACCCTCGCGGTGCCGATCACCTTTGGCGGGCTCAAGGATGGCCAGGTCGATGTGTTCCTGGGTAACTGGATGCCGGCGCAACAGGGCTTCTATGACAAGTTCGTCGCCAACGGCGATGTCACGCAACTGGCGAAGAACCTCGATGGCACCGAGTTCACCCTCGCCGTCCCGGACTACGTGTGGGACGCGGGTGTGCATAACTTTGCCGACCTGAACAAATACGCCGACAAGTTCGACCGCAAGATCTACGGCATCGGCTCCGGCGCACCGGCGAACATCTCGCTACAAGAGATCATCAAGAAAAACGATTTCGACATGGGCCAGTGGAAACTGGTCGAGTCCAGCGAGCAGGCGATGCTGGCGGAAGTGTCCCGCGCGGTGAAAAAACAGAAATTCGTGACCTTCCTCGGCTGGACCCCGCACCCGATGAACGTGCAGCTGAAAATGCACTATCTGAAGGGTGGCGAGAAATACTTCGGCGACACCGGCAGCGTGCATACCCTGACCCGCAAAGGTTATGCACAGGCCTGCCCGAACGTCGGCAAGTTGCTGACCAACCTGAGCTTCACCCAGGACATGGAGAACAGCATCATGGCCGAGGTGGTGAACAAGAAAGTCAGCAACGCCGACGCGGCCAAGGCGTGGATCAAGGCCAACCCGGCGGTGCTGGACAAGTGGCTTGATGGGGTGAAGACCGTGGATGGCAAGGATGCTTTGCCGGCGATCAAAGCGAAACTCTGATGATTAACTGTGGCGAGGGAGCTTGCTCCCGCTGGAGTGCGCAGCGCTCCCAATTCGACAATCTCGGTCTGTCAGTGTCACCTGGTTGCTCGAATTGCGGCTGCTGTGCAGCCGAGCGGGACGGTGCGGCGATCCGACAAGCCCCCTCGCCACAATGATTGCCTGGGCCTGATACTCTTCCGTAAAACCCCACCCGAGAGGCCCCATGGCCCTGCCAAGCCGCCATTCACTCTTCCCCTTCCTCACTTGGTTGCCCCGGCAAACCCGCGCCAGCGTCGGTCGCGACCTGATCGTCGGCCTCAGCGGCGCGATTCTCGCGTTGCCGCAATCCATTGCCTACGCACTCATCGCGGGTCTCCCACCGGAATACGGCTTGTACGCGGCAATCATCCCGGTGTTGATCGCTTGTCTCTGGGGCTCGTCGTGGCATCTGATCTGCGGTCCTACGGCGGCCATCTCCATTGTCTTGTACGCCAGCGTCAGTCCTCTGGCCGTTCCAGCGTCGCAGGACTACGTCATGTTGATCCTGTTGCTGACGTTTCTTGCCGGCCTCTTTCAGTGGCTGCTGGGTTTGCTGCGCTTCGGCGCCCTGGTGAATTTCGTCTCTCACTCGGTGGTACTCGGCTTCACTCTGGGCGCTGCCGTGGTGATTGCCATCGGTCAATTGCCTAACCTGCTGGGACTGGACTTGCCCAGCCAGGCCACCGCGCTGGACAGTTTCATCACGTTGTTGCGCCATCTCGGCGAAATCGACAAGCCTTCGCTGGCGCTGGGGCTGGCGACAGTGGTGGTGGGCGTGATCCTCAAGCTGTGGTTGCCACGCTGGCCGACGCTGTTGATCACTCTGGTGCTGGGTGCATTGTTGGTCTGGCTTTGGCCATCAATGTTCGGCCATGTGCAACTGGTCAGCGCCTTCACCGGCAAGCTGCCGCCTTTCAGTCCGTTGCCGCTGGATCTCGATCTGATCCTGCGCCTGCTGCCCAGCGCGGTGGCGGTCGGCATGCTCGGGCTGGTCACCAGTCTGTCGATTGCCCGCTCGATTTCTGCACGTTCGCAGCAATTGCTCGACGCGAATCAGGACGTTCGTGCCCAGGGCCTGTCGAACATCGTCGGTGCGTTTTTTTCCGGGTCGTTGTCTGCCGGTTCTTTTACCCGCTCTGGACTGAGCTATGAAGCGGGGGCCTGTTCGCCGCTGGCGGGGATTTTTTCGGCACTGTGGGTGGCGCTGTTTGCAATCTTCGGCGCGAGCCTGATCGCGCGCATCCCGATCCCGGCGATGGCCGGCAGCATTCTGTTGATCGCCTGGGGGCTGGTGGACCATCGCGGTATTCGCGCGTTGTTGCGGGTCAGCCGCGCCGAATTTGTGGTCATGGCGCTGACCTGCGTCGCCACGCTGCTGCTGGAATTGCAAACGGCGATCTACGCCGGCGTGTTGGCCTCGCTTTTTGTCTACCTCAAGCGCACATCGCAACCACGGGTGCAGCATGTGCGAGACGGCGAGGAAGACATCCTGCGGGTAGGGGGCTCGATCTTTTTCGGCGCCAGCCATTACCTGCAAGTACGCCTGCAACGCATGCACGGCGCGCGCGTGGTGATCGAGGCGCAGCAGATCAACTTCATCGACTATTCAGGGGTGGAAATGCTGCATCAGGAAGCGCGGCGTCTGCTGCGTCAAGATCGCAGCCTGACCTTGCGAAGGGCCCGGCCGCAGGTGGTGGAAGAGCTGAGGAAGCTGGAAGGGGCGGAGAAATGCCCGATCCGGTTTGAGGACTGAAACACCGCTCTCTGTAGGAGCGAGCTTGCTCGCGAAGGTCGTGAACGATTACGCGCAAAACCAGATGCCCAACAGCGCCCTCAGGTTTTTCGCGAGCAAGCTCGCTCCTACAGTAGGTTACAAGGCCAACTGTCGACGCAACTCAGCCAACACCGGCACCGTATCCGGACGCACACCGCGCCACAGGAAGAACGCCTCTGCCGCCTGCTCGGCCAGCATCCCCAAGCCATCCATCGCCACCGCAGCGCCGTGTTCGCTGGCCCAGCGGCAGAACGAGGTCGGTTCCTTGCCGTACATCATGTCGTAGCACACCGTTTTGCCCGGTTCGATCAGGCTGGCCGCAATCGGCGGCACATCGCCCGTCAGGCTCGCCGACGTCGCGTTGATGATCAGGTCCACCGACTCCTGCAACCAGTCGTAACCGCTGGCCGATACCGGCCCCAGGTCGCAGAACAATTCCGCCAGCAGCTCGGCCTTGTCCACCGTGCGGTTGGCGATGATCACTGATACCGGTTGCTCAGCCAGCAACGGCTCCAATGCACCGCGCACCGCGCCGCCAGCGCCGAGCAACAGGATGCGTTTGCCCTTGAGGCTGAACCCGGCGTTGACCGTCAGGTCGCGCACCAGCCCGGCGCCATCGGTGTTGTCGCCCAGCAGACTGCCATCGGCCAGTTTGCTCAAGGTATTGACCGCACCGGCGCGCTGCGCCCGCGCCGTCAAAGTGTTCGCCAATCGATAGGCCTCTTCTTTGAACGGCACCGTCACATTGGCGCCGCGTCCTTCGAGGAAAAACGTCCGGGCACAGGTGGAAAAGTCGTCGAGTGGCGCCAGCAGCGTATTGTAGTCCAGCTTTTGCGCGGTCTGCTCGGCGAACAGGCGATGGATCAGCGGCGACTTGCTGTGGCCAATCGGGTTACCGAATACGACATAACGGTCCATCAGGATTCCTCGTTCAGGCTTCGGCCAACCAATCGCGATCTTGCAGGAAGTACTCGGTCAGGCGCGCTTCTTCGCTGCCAGGCTCGGCCTTCCAGTCGTAACCCCAGCGCACTTGCGGTGGCAGCGACATCAAAATCGACTCGGTACGCCCACCCGATTGCAGGCCGAACAACGTGCCGCGGTCATAGACCAGGTTGAATTCAACGTAGCGACCACGGCGGAATTCCTGGAACTCGCGCTGCTTGGCGGTGAACGCATCATTTTTACGGCGCTGCACGATGGGCAGATAGGCGTCGATATACGCATCACCGATGGCGCGCATGAAGGCGAAGCTGGTGTCGAAGTCCCACTCGTTCAGATCGTCGAAAAACAGCCCGCCGATGCCGCGCGGCTCGTGACGATGCTTGATGTGGAAGTAGCTGTCGCACCAGGCCTTGTAACGCGGGTAGACGTCCGGGCCAAACGGCGCACAAGCCTGCTCGGCGACGCGGTGCCAGTGGATGCAGTCTTCTTCATTGCCGTAGTAAGGCGTCAGGTCGAAGCCGCCACCGAACCACCAGACCGGCTCTTCACCTTCTTTTTCGGCGATGAAAAAACGCACGTTGGCGTGGGAAGTCGGCACATGGGGGTTGTGCGGGTGAATGACCAGTGAGACGCCCAGGGCTTCGAAACCTCGGCCAGCCAGTTCTGGCCGGTGGGCGCTGGCAGACGGTGGAAGACCGCTGCCGAAGACGTGGGAAAAGTTGACGCCGCCCTTTTCAATCACCGCGCCGTTTTCGATCACGCGGGTGCGACCGCCACCGCCGGCAGGCCGGGTCCAGGCGTCTTCGACGAATTGCGTGCCGCCGTCTTCGGCTTCCAGGGCTGCGCAAATACGCTCTTGCAGGTCGAGCAGGTAGGCTTTTACGGCCTCGGTGCGGGTCGTCATGTCATCACCTTGAATCGGGCAAAACTACGCGGTGCTCCATTGGAGCTCAGCCTGCGCAAATGGGCCCGTAGCATAACATCGCAAGTCGACCCGTCGCAGTTGACGAAGATCAAGCTTAGGAGTCCGATAGGGCGCTTGGTAAAACGACCTATGGAGAGTTCTGATGGCAAAGCGTATCCAGTTCCGCGCCCATGGCGGTCCCGAAGTGCTCGAATATGTGGATTACCAACCCGCCGAGCCAGGTTCCAAGGAAGTGCGCGTAACCAACAAGGCCATCGGCCTGAACTTTATCGACACCTATTACCGCAGCGGTCTGTACCCGCCGCCGTCCCTGCCGTCGGGTGTCGGCTCAGAAGGTGCGGGCGTGGTCGAGGCGGTGGGCAGCGACGTGACCCGCTTCAAGGTCGGCGATCGCGTGGCCTATGGCAGCGGTCCGCTGGGCGCCTACAGTGATGTTCACGTCTTGCCCGAGGCCAACCTGGTGAAACTGCCGGACGCTATCGGTTTCGAACAGGCCGCCGGCGTGATGCTCAAAGGCCTGACCGTGCAGTACCTGCTGCGTCAGACTTATGAACTCAAGGGTGGTGAAACCATCCTGTTCCATGCCGCGGCCGGTGGGGTCGGTTCCCTGGCCTGCCAATGGGCCAGAGCCTTGGGCGTCAAGTTGATCGGCACCGTCAGCTCGGCGGAGAAAGCCGCGCTGGCCAAGGCCAACGGCGCTTGGGCGACCATCGACTACAGCCACGAAAACGTCGCTCAGCGCGTGCTGGAATTGACCGACGGCAAAAAAGTCCCGGTGGTGTACGACGGCGTTGGCAAGGACACCTGGCTGACTTCACTCGACAGCGCCGCGCCGCGTGGGCTGGTGGTGAGTTTCGGCAATGCGTCCGGCGCGGTCGACGGCGTGAACCTGGGGATTCTGGCGGGGAAAGGCTCGCTGTACGTGACCCGGCCAACCCTGGGCACTTATGCGAACAACGCCGAGAACCTGCAACGCATGGCAGATGAGCTGTTCGAGATGATCATCAGCGGCAAGCTGACCGTAGAGATCAGCCAGCGCTTTTCAGCGAGGGAGCTTGCTCCCTCGCCACATGTCCATCCAGCTTTAGTCCGGGCGCACAACCTTGCCGGTCGCCAGATCGCGAATCACGCTCGGATTCTTGCGCCCACCCAGGTTTCCGCCCAGCACCAGATCCACCTGACCACGGAAATACTGCTCGACGCGAATCCGCGTACGTGCCGCCGGGCGCCCCTGCGGGTTGGCCGACGTAGACACCAACGGCCCGACCAGCGCGCACAAATCCCGCACCAGCGGGTGATCGCTGACGCGCAGCGCCACCGTCTCATGCACCCCGGTAATCCACTCAGGCAACAGGTTCTGGTGCGGTACCAACCAGGTGTTCGGCCCCGGCCAGGTGCTGGCCATACGATCCATCCACAATTCGGGGAAGTCTTCGAAGAGGAAATCGAACTGACGGATGTTGTCGGCGACCAGAATCAGCCCCTTATCCACAGACCGGCCCTTGATCAGCAGCAAACGCTCCACCGCTTCCTCGTCCCACGGGTCGCAACCCAGGCCCCAGACTGCTTCGGTTGGGTAGGCAATCACCGCCCCAGCGCGAATTGCTTGCGCGGCTTGTTGCACACGCCAACTGTTGACCATGAAAAACACTCCAGAATAAGGCTCTGCGCAGTTTACCGATCTTGTTTATAAAACCTAGCTCACCCGCGCAAACCAGCGCCCGCTTTCGCAAACGGCGCGACCGTCCATCTCCAGTTCCGTCAACGCCACCAGCACTTTCGGCAAGGCCCAGCCGCTTGCGTCGGCAAGCGCCTCACTGGTGAGAGGAGCGGCATGCAGCAGCTTCAGCAGTGGGTGAGTCGATTCAGTGGTGCAGGTTTCTGTGGATAACGACAGTCGTTGCCAGCCGCGCAAGGCTTCGAGGATATGTTCGATGGTTTCCACCAGCACCGCACCGTCACGGATCAATTGATGACAACCCCGGGCGCCGGGATGATGGATCGACCCGGGCATCGCAAACACCTCGCGCCCCTGTTCCGCCGCCAGTCTCGCAGTGATCAGTGAACCGCTGGCGACACTGGCTTCGACCACCAGCACGCCGAGTGACAAACCACTGATGATCCGGTTGCGCCGGGGGAAGTTGCCGGCGCTGGGACCTGCATCCAGCGGAAACTCCGAAAGCACTGCGCTGCCCGAAGCGATCATGGCGTCCGCCAGGCGTCTGTTTCGCTGTGGATAAAACTTCTCGAGTCCCGTACCGAGCACACCGACTGTTTGCCCGCCGACATCGAGTGCGGCCTGGTGCGCGGCGGCGTCAATGCCCAGGGCCAGGCCGCTGGTAATGACAAAACCGGCACCCGCCAGGCTGCGGGAAAACGCTGCTGCAGTATCCATCCCTGGCCGAGACGCGCGACGGCTGCCGACCATCGCCAGTTGTGGTTTTTCCAGAATGCCCGGATCGCCCGCGACAAATAGCAGCGGTGGTGCATCGCTGATTTGTGCCAGCAGGGCCGGGTAGTCCGGTTGGTCCCACATCAGTAAATGCTGGGCCGGGCGCTCCAGCCAGGCCAATGCATGACTGGCGCCGTCACGGATCTCGGTGCTACGCCTGGCCTCGGAACAGGCCAGTGGCAAACCCAGCGCGCGCCAGGCACTGGCCGGTGCGCTGATCGCTTTGGACGCCGAGCCAAAGGCTTCAAGCAGCTTCTTGAACCGTGCCGGACCGAGTTCCGGCAAACGGTGCAGACGTAATCGAGCTTCCAGTTCCGCGGGGGAAACCGGTGTAACAGCAGGCAGCGACATGGATCATCCTTGATCGTAATAAGCACCCGTACAAACGGGAATAAGCTGTGGATAACTCTGTTGGTAACTTGTGAAGCACACTTACGGATTTCGCACCTTGTCCATCACCGACAGCGAGCGCGAAGCGCTGAGCACCAGCCCATAACTGAGTTTGTCGTAGGTACGGAAAACCATCAGCAGACCGGCGCGCTCATCGGGAATTTTCAACGGCTGGCCGGTGATCCGGTCCCGCACGGTTTCGCCGGTCTTCATCACCGCCAGCAGATTGCCTTCGGCCAGGCCGTCGCGCAGCCCCTTGTTCAGCGTAACCACGTCCAACTCGCCAATCTGCGTGACCCCACGCGGCACATCGATGATCAAACCGTTGATCTCGTGGCTCGGTGCGCTCGGCGTGAAGGTCGAATTGATCGCGTGCTCTTCACCACTGAACAAACGATCGCCGAGGCGGACCTCCTGGGTCGTGCGTTGCAACTCCAGGGTGGCGACGTCACCTTCGATGGCCACGATCTCGCCGCCGCCGATGTCGTCGGCGTTGATCCCCAGGATTTCCTTGCTCTGCGGATCGGTGTAGACCTTGCCTTGACGGAAGATGCCGTACGCCGGTTGCGCCGGGTCGAAATGGCCGCGGGCAAAGATGCGGTCACCCGCGCCGCTGAGCACGCGTTCGGCATCGCCGGCGACGATGTAGGGCGCCTTGTCGAAATCCTCGGCCTTGTCGACGATGCGGTTGCTCAGCAGAAAGCTGTTGATCGATTTCAGCGCAATGCCGGGGATAGCCTCGGTCACCGGGCTGCTGCGCACCTGAGGCGACAGCTTTATGGTGGGAATATCTTCCCGAAGTTGCACTTGCCCGTACGCCAGACCGGCCGAAGCCAGGAGCAGCAGGGCGAGTAGTGATTTCCTCATGCGGTGAATCCCTTTATTATGTACGTTCGCGTGAAACGCCAGAGCCCTCAGTGGCTCGCTCCCGGCTTGCTTGTCAAAACTTGCTTGTCAACAGAAGGGAGCTACGTTTTACAACGGTAGCCTGCATTTCTTCGGACCCGCCAGGCCATCGACCCGACCTTACTTCACACGTGCACTAATCAAGCTTATGGCCATTTTAAACATCCTCGAATTCCCTGATCCGCGTCTGCGCACTATCGCCAAGCCAGTGGCCGTAGTGGACGACGAAGTGCGTCAGTTGGTCGACGACATGTTTGAAACAATGTATGAAGCGCCTGGCATCGGCCTCGCCGCTACCCAGGTCAACGTGCACAAACGTATCGTCGTGATGGACCTCTCCGAAGACCGCAGCGAACCGCGAGTGTTCATCAACCCCGAGTTCGAACCGCTGACCGACGAGATGGGCCAGTATCAGGAAGGCTGCCTGTCTGTGCCGGGCTTCTACGAAAACGTCGATCGCCCGCAACGGGTCAAGGTCAAGGCGCTGGACCGCGACGGCCAGCCTTACGAACTGATCGCCGAAGATTTGCTCGCCGTGTGCATCCAGCATGAATGCGACCACCTCAACGGCAAATTGTTCGTTGATTACCTGTCCACGCTCAAACGCGACCGCATCAAGAAGAAACTGGAAAAGCTTCATCGCCAGAACGCCTGATGCCCATCTTCAAAGGCTTGCTGCGGCAAGCCTTTTTCTTTTCAAGAGACGTCACCCATGACTGAGCCACTGCGCATTGTCTTTGCCGGCACCCCCGAATTCGCCGCCGAACACCTCAAGGCCCTGTTGAGCAGCCCTTACGAGATCGTCGCGGTCTACACCCAACCGGATCGTCCGGCCGGTCGCGGGCAAAAACTGATGCCGAGCCCGGTCAAGCAGCTTGCTCTAGAGAACAACATCCCGGTGCTGCAACCGCCGACCCTGCGCAACGAAGACGCGCAAGCGGAACTGGCTGCACTGAAGCCGGACTTGATGGTAGTGGTCGCCTACGGCCTGATCCTGCCGCAAGTGGTGCTGGATATTCCGCGCCTGGGTTGCATCAACAGTCACGCCTCGCTGCTGCCGCGCTGGCGTGGTGCGGCGCCGATCCAGCGCGCCGTGGAAGCCGGCGATGCGGAAAGCGGCGTGACCGTGATGCGTATGGAAGCCGGCCTCGACACCGGGCCGATGCTGCTGAAAGTCACCACGCCGATCAGCGCCGAAGATACCGGCGGCAGCCTGCATGATCGCCTGGCTGAAATGGGCCCACCGGCCGTCGTTGAAGCGATTGCCGGTCTCGCGGCAGGAGCGCTGGAAGGCGAAGTGCAGGACGATAGCCTGGCCACTTATGCGCACAAATTAAACAAGGACGAAGCACGCATCGACTGGAGTCGCCCGGCGGTTGAGCTGGAGCGTCTGGTCCGCGCCTTCAACCCGTGGCCAATCACCCACAGCACCCTGAATGGCGAAGCCCTGAAAGTGCTGGCCGCAAATCTGGCTGAAGGCAAAGGCGCCCCGGGTGAAATCCTCGGCGCCAGCAAGGACGGTCTGATCGTCGCGTGCGGCGAGCAGGCCCTGTGCCTGACCCGTCTGCAATTGCCCGGCGGCAAGGCGCTGAACTTCAGCGACCTGTTCAACAGCCGTCGCGAGAAATTCGCCATCGGCACTGTCCTCGGTCAAGCGGCGGACGCTCAATGAACCCGCGTCTGGCCGCCGCCAAGGCACTCGCTGCTGTCCTGAACGGAAAAGCCTCGCTCAACAGTTCACTGCCGACCCAACTGGACAAGGTCGAAGACCGTGATCGCGGCTTCACCCAGGACCTGGCGTTCGGCACCGCGCGCTGGCAGCCACGCTTGTCGGCACTGGCGGCCAAGCTGCTGCAGAAACCGTTCAAGGCCGCCGACGCCGATGTCGAGGCGCTGTTGCTGGTCGGGCTTTATCAGTTGCTCTACACCCGCGTCCCGGCCCATGCCGCCATTGGTGAAACCGTTGGTTGCGCCGACAAGTTGAAAAAGCCATGGGCAAAGGCCTTGCTCAACGCCGTTCTGCGTAATGCTCAGCGCGAAAGCGAAACGATTTTCGCCGAACTGGAACGCGATCCGGTGGTGCGCACTGCCCACCCGCGTTGGCTGCAAAAATCCCTGAAAGCATTCTGGCCAGAGCAGTGGGAAGCCATTTGCGCCGCCAACAACGCTCATCCACCAATGATTCTGCGGGTCAACCGTCGCCATCACACCCGTGATGCCTACCTCAGTTTGCTGACTGACGCGGGAATCGCCGCCACGCCGTGTGTCTACAGCCGCGACGGCATCGTGCTCGAAGCCGCCGCCGATGTGCGCAGCCTGCCGGGTTTCGCCGAAGGCTGGATCAGCGTGCAGGATGAAGCCGCGCAACTGGCCGCTGATCTGCTCGACCTCGCGCCGGGCCAACGGGTGCTGGACGCTTGCTGTGCGCCAGGTGGCAAGACCTGCCACATTCTCGAGGCCGAGCCAAAACTGGCGGGCGTCGTGGCGGTAGACCTGGAAGCCAAGCGGCTGGTGCGGGTGCGGGAAAACCTCGAACGCCTGAAACTGAGCGCCGAACTAATTGCCGCCGACGGTCGCGACACCCAGGCGTGGTGGGACGGCAAGCCGTTCCAGCGCATCCTGCTGGACGCGCCATGCTCGGCCACCGGCGTGATTCGTCGGCACCCGGACATCAAGCTGACCCGCCAACCCGATGACATCGCCGCGCTGGCGCTGCTGCAAGGCGAGCTGCTCGACGCCATGTGGAGCACATTGGACGCGGGCGGCATTCTGCTGTACGCCACCTGTTCCACGCTGCCGACCGAGAACACTGAAGTCATCGCAGCCTTCCTCGCCCGCACGCCGGGCGCCCGTGAACTGGACCTGGCCACGGCAGCCGGCATCAAGCAGCCCCATGGTCGCCAGTTGCTGGCCCAGGAAGGCGGCCACGACGGTTTCTACTACGCCAAGCTGATCAAGATCGCCGCCGCTCGCGGTTAAACGGATTCAATGGAGTGACTGGATGAAAATCATCATCCTCGGTGCAGGGCAGGTCGGCGGTTCGCTGGCGGAACACCTGGCGAGCGAAGCCAACGACATCACCGTGGTCGACACCGATGGCGAACGCCTGCGCGACCTCGGCGACCGCCTGGACATCCGCACCGTACAAGGTCGCGGTTCGTTCCCGACGGTGCTGCGTCAGGCCGGAGCCGATGACGCCGACATGCTGGTCGCCGTGACCAACAGCGATGAAACCAACATGGTCGCCTGCCAGGTCGCCCACACCCTGTTCCACACCCCGACCAAGATCGCCCGGGTTCGCGAAGCGGCGTACCTGACCCGCGAGGAGCAGTTGTTCCAGAACGAAGCGATTCCGGTGGACGTGCTGATCAGCCCGGAACAAGTGGTTACCAACTACATCAAGCGCCTGATCCAGCACCCCGGCGCCTTGCAGGTAATCGACTTCGCCGAAGGCAAGGCACAACTGGTGGCGGTGCGGGCGTACTACGGCGGGCCGCTGGTGGGTCAGCAACTGCGGCAGTTGCGTGAACACATGCCGAACGTGGAAACCCGCGTCGCGGCGATTTTCCGTCGTGACCGGCCGATCCTGCCCCAGGGCGACACGGTGATAGAGGCCGACGACGAGGTGTTTTTCATCGCCGCCAAAGCGAACATTCGCGCGGTCATGAGCGAAATGCGCCGTCTCGATGAAACCTATAAACGCATTGTCATCGCCGGTGGCGGGCAAATCGGCGAGCGTCTGGCCGAGGCGATCGAAAGCCGTTATCAGGTGAAAATCATCGAGATGAACCCGGCACGCTGCCGTCATCTCTCGGACCACCTCGACAGCACAGTGGTGTTGCAGGGCAGTGCTTCGGACCGCGACCTGCTGATGGAAGAGAACATTGCCGACGCCGACCTGTTCCTGGCCCTGACCAACGACGACGAAGCCAACATCATGTCGTCGCTGCTGGCCAAGCGCCTGGGCGCGAAGAAGGTGATGACCATCATCAACAACCCGGCCTATGTCGATCTGATCCAAGGCGGCGACATTGACATCGCCATCAGCCCGCAACTGGCGACCATCGGCACCTTGCTGGCCCACGTGCGCCGGGGCGACATCGTCAGCGTGCACTCACTACGCCGGGGCGCGGCAGAAGCCATCGAGGCGATTGCCCATGGCGATGCAAAATCGAGCAAGGTGATCGGCAAGGCCATCGAGAACATCGGCCTGCCGCCGGGCACCACCATCGGTGCGATTATCCGCGACGAAGAGGTGATCATCGCCCACGATGACACCGTGATCGAAGCGGGTGACCATGTGATTCTGTTCCTTGTGGATAAAAAGCATATTCGCGATGTGGAGAAGCTATTCCATGTGGGGTTGAGCTTCTTCTGATCCGGAATTTGCGCTGACCGTACGGACCTCATCGCGAGCAAGCTCGCTCCCACAGGGTTCTCGGTCGTACACAGCATTTGTGTTTCTGAAGATCCACTGTGGGAGCGAGCTTGCTCGCGATAGCGGACTTTCAGATCCTGGACATCTTCCTGACACACTTCAAAAAGGAATCCACCGATGATCGAATCCCTGGAAAAAATGCTCGCCAAGGGTGTGGATAACGCTTTGCTGCGCTTCGGCCTGGGCAAGGGTTATCTGGATCTGGGGGAGAACGCCAAGGCGGCGGAGCACTTTCAACGCTGCGTCGAATTCGATCCGAAGTATTCGGCGGCGTGGAAACTACTGGGCAAGGCCCATCTGGCGCTGGCGGACTTTGCAGCCGCGCGGCAGGCTTGGGAACAAGGCCTGGAAGCAGCTCGCGGCCATGGCGACAAGCAGGCCGAGAAGGAAATGACGGTGTTCCTGAAGAAGCTCGAGCGTCAGGCGCACTGATCAGAGATAACGCAAACCGATGCCCTCGGCATCCACCAGCACCACTTCCATGCGTACCCGCGGCGCACCTGTGGGTAAGTCCTGCACCTGCCCGTAGACCACCGCGCCATGAGGCAGCGCCGACAGTTTCGGATGCTTGACGTAAACGCCGGTGGTCGACAGGTTGCGTGTCTGGCCCAGGCAATCGCCGATGCTTTCGTGACTGATCTTGATGCGCAATGACTTGCGGTGTTCGGACATCTTCTGCGCCCTTGAATGAACGGTTGTGGATAACCCCGAGTCCAGGGTTATCCACAGATCATGCCAATTGAATCAATACCAACGCTCTTCACCCGGTGGACGCTTCTTGAAGCGCTTCATGCTCCACATGTACTGGCTCGGGTAGGCTCCGACATAGCGCTCGACCACTTTACTCATGGCCGCACAGGACTCCGCTGTGTCGGTGCTGTACATGGCCTCTGGCGCGGCTTCGAGGATCACTTTGTAGCCTGAACCGTCCGGCAGGCGCAGGGCGTGCAGAAACACGCCGACCGCTTTGCCGCCGGCGAGCATGTTTGGCACAAACTTGCTGGTCAGCGCCTGAGTGGCGAAGAACGGCACGAAGATCCCGGCGGATTCGGCCGGTTCCGGGTCAGCGGGGATGCCCACTGCACCACCTTTGCGCACTTCCTTGATGACACTGAGGATGCCTTCCTTGGTGGAAGCAGCGACCTTGTTACCCAACTGCACCCGCTGCTTTTGCAGCAATTCATCCACCGCCTTCAATTTGGGCGGACGGTAAAAAATGATCGGTTTGCACTGGCTGCAATAGAAGTGATTGAGCACTTCCCAGTTGCCCAGGTGGCTGGTGATGCCGACCACGCCTTTGCCGGAGGCGAGGGCGTCCTTCAATATGTCGAGGCCTTCGACCTCACGCACCAGGTCGATGGAGCGCTGGGCTGGCCAGATCCAGGCACAGGCACTTTCGGTCAGAGACTTGCCGATGTCTTTCAGGCTCTGGCCCACCAGGCGTTCACGCTCGGCGGGGTCCATGTCCGGAAAGCACTTGGACAGATTGATCCGTACCACGTCGCGGGAACGGTTCGGGGTTTTCCACATGACCCAGCCAATCGCCGAGCCCACGGCCTGCACGGCCCGCCACGGAAGCAGGGCAAACAGCCGCAGAGCGCCTACCAGCAAGGCGCCTTTCAACTTATCCACAGGTCACTCCTGATCTTGTGCTGTGCGCGAGGCGGCCATTCTAACCGCCGTTCGCCAGCTGCGCGTAGCGGTCGCAGTCGCGGGTGTGATCCATGACCATGCCCGAGGCCTGCATCAACGCGTAGCAAATGGTCGGCCCGACGAACGTGAAACCGGCTTTTTTCAGGCCTTTGCTCATCTCGACAGCGATCGGCGTGACGGCCGGCACTTCGCTGCGATCCTTGAAATGATTGATCACAGGCTTGCCACCGACGAACGACCAGAGAAACACCACAGGGTCCTCCAGCGCCAGCCAGGCCTGGGCATTGCGCCGAGCGGCGTTGAGCTTGAGGCGATTGCGGATGATGCCCGGATCGAGCATCAACTCGTCGATTTCGGCATCGCTCATCTGCGCCACGCGCTGGACATCAAAACCGAACATCACCTGCCGATAATGCTCGCGTTTGCGCAGCACGGTGATCCAGGAAAGGCCGGCCTGGAACCCTTCGAGCAAAAGCAACTCGAACAATCCCTGCGCATCGCGTAGCGGCGTGCCCCACTCCTGATCGTGATAAGCCATGTACAGCGGATCTTCGGAACACCAAAAGCAGCGTGGCATAAGGCTCCAGGGGGCGTGCGCAGCAACGAATCGGGTATACTCCCGCTCTTTAAATCGCAGCCCAAGAAACAGGTGAATTTCGTGAGCCAGCCTACGCCAGCCGTGCGTACCTTCCAAGACTTGATCCTCGCCCTCCAGCAATACTGGGCCGAGCAAGGTTGTGTGGTACTTCAGCCCTACGATATGGAAGTAGGCGCCGGCACTTTCCACACTGCAACATTCCTGCGCGCCATCGGCCCGGAAACCTGGAACGCCGCCTACGTGCAGCCAAGCCGCCGTCCGACTGACGGCCGCTACGGCGAAAACCCGAACCGTCTGCAGCACTACTATCAGTTCCAAGTGGTCCTGAAGCCGAACCCGGACAACTTCCAGGAACTGTACCTGGGCTCCCTCAAGCACGTCGGCCTGGACCCGCTGGTCCACGACATCCGCTTCGTCGAAGACAACTGGGAATCGCCGACCCTCGGCGCCTGGGGTCTGGGCTGGGAAGTCTGGCTCAATGGCATGGAAGTGACCCAGTTCACCTACTTCCAGCAAGCGGGCGGCATCGAGTGCTACCCGGTGACCGGCGAGATCACCTACGGTCTTGAGCGTCTGGCCATGTACCTGCAAGGCGTGGACTCGGTATACGACCTGGTCTGGGCTGATGGTCCGTTCGGCAAAGTGACCTACGGCGACGTGTTCCACCAGAACGAAGTGGAACAGTCGACCTACAACTTCGAACACGCCAACGTCGACAAGCTGTTCGAACTGTTCGATTTCTACGAAAGCGAAGCCAAGCGCCTGATCGAACTCGACCAGCCGCTGCCGTTGCCGAGCTACGAAATGGTGTTGAAGGCTTCCCATACCTTCAACCTGCTGGATGCGCGCCGGGCAATCTCGGTGACTGCGCGTCAGCAATACATCCTGCGTGTACGCACCCTGGCGCGTTCCGTTGCGCAAGCCTACTTGCTGGCTCGCGCCAAGCTGGGCTTCCCGATGGCGACCCCGGACCTGCGTGATGAAGTATTGGCCAAGCTGGAGGCTGCACAATGAGTGCTCTGGATTTTCTGGTTGAACTGGGCACCGAAGAACTGCCACCCAAAGCCCTGAACACCCTGGCCGAGGCGTTCCTCGCCGGTATCGACAAGGGCCTGCAAGCCGCCGGTCTGAACTACGAGACCAAAACCGTTTATGCCGCGCCACGTCGTCTGGCGGTGCTGATCACCGCACTGGCCACCCAGCAGCCGGACCGCAGCATCAACCTCGACGGCCCGCCACGTCAGGCCGCGTTCGATGCCGAAGGCAACCCGACCCAGGCAGCCCTGGGCTTTGCCAAGAAATGCGGCGTCGAGCTGAGCGAAATCGATCAGAGCGGCCCGAAACTGCGCTACAGCCAGAGCATCGCCGGCAAGGCGACCGCGAGCCTGCTGCCGACCATCGTCGAAGATTCCCTGAACGACCTGCCGATCCCGAAACGCATGCGTTGGGGCGCGCGCAAGGAAGAATTCGTGCGTCCGACCCAGTGGCTGGTGATGCTGCTCGGTGACCAGGTCATCGACTGCACCATCCTCGCCCAGAAAGCCGGCCGTGACTCTCGAGGTCACCGCTTCCATCACCCGGAAAACGTGCGCATCGGTTCGCCGTCCAGCTACCTGGCCGACCTGCGTGCCGCCTACGTGCTGGCCGATGCCAACGAGCGTCGCGAGATCATCAGCAAGCGCACCGAAGAGCTGGCCACCCGTCAGGAAGGCACGGCAATCGTTCCGCCAGCGCTGCTCGATGAAGTGACCGCACTGGTCGAGTGGCCGGTGCCGCTGGTGTGCTCGTTCGAGGAGCGCTTCCTCGACGTGCCGCAAGAAGCCCTGATCACTACCATGCAGGACAACCAGAAGTACTTCTGCCTGTTGGACGCCGACGGCAAGTTGCTGCCACGTTTCATTACCGTGGCCAACATCGAAAGCAAAGACCCACAACAGATCATCGCCGGTAACGAGAAAGTGGTTCGCCCACGCCTGACCGACGCCGAGTTCTTCTTCAAGCAAGACAAGAAGCAGAAACTCGAAGACTTCAACCTGCGTCTGCAGAATGTCGTGTTCCAGGAAAAACTCGGCAGCGTCTACGACAAGGCCGAACGTGTTTCCAAGCTTGCGGCGTTCATCGCTCAGCGCATCGGCGGCAACGCTGCGTGGGCAGCCCGTGCGGGCCTGCTGTCGAAGTGCGACCTGTCGACCGAGATGGTCGGCGAGTTCCCGGAGATGCAAGGTGTCGCCGGTTACTACTACGCCCTCAACGACGGCGAGCCGGAAGATGTCGCCCTGGCCCTGAACGAGCAGTACATGCCGCGCGGTGCCGGCGCTGAACTGCCGAGCACCCTGACCGGTGCGGCCGTGGCCATCGCCGACAAGCTCGACACCCTCGTGGGTATTTTCGGCATCGGCATGCTGCCGACCGGCAGCAAAGACCCGTATGCCCTGCGCCGTGCCGCACTGGGCGTGTTGCGCATCCTGATCGAGAAACAACTGGATCTGGATCTGACCGACGCCGTGGCCTTCGCCGTGGACGCGTTCGGTGCCAAGGTCAAGTCTGCCGGCCTCAACGACTCGGTGCTGGAATTCATCTTCGACCGTCTGCGTGCCCGTTACGAAGACGAAGGCGTCGACGTCGCCACCTATCTGTCGGTACGTGCCTTGAAGCCAGGCTCGGCCCTGGACTTCGACCAGCGCGTGCAAGCGGTACAGGCCTTCCGCAAATTGCCGGAAGCCGCTGCCCTGGCCGCCGTGAACAAGCGCGTGTCGAACCTGCTGAGCAAGGTCGAAGGCTCGGTGCCTACCGTCGTGGAAGCCAAGTACTTCGACAATGCCAACGAGTTCTCCCTGTACTCGGCGATCCAGCAGGCTGACCAGGCGGTACAGCCAATGGCTGCCTCGCGTCAGTACAGCGAATCCCTGGCACGCCTGGCTGCACTGCGCGAGCCGGTGGATGCGTTCTTCGAAGCCGTGATGGTCAACGCGGAGGACGCAAAAGTCCGCGCCAACCGTTATGCGTTGCTGGCGCGTCTGCGTGGTTTGTTCCTCGGCGTTGCCGACATTTCGCTGCTGGGTTGAGGGATTGCTGTTGAAACTGCTGATTCTCGATCGGGACGGAGTGATCAATTACGACTCCGACGCTTACATCAAGTCGGTGGAGGAGTGGATTCCACTCCCCGGTTCGATCGAAGCCATCGCGCAGTTGAGCAAGGCCGGCTGGACGGTAGCGGTCGCTACCAACCAGTCGGGCATCGCTCGCGGTTATTACGACCTCGCCACCCTGGATGCCATGCACGAGCGCTTGCGCGCGCTGGTGGCGGAGCAGGGTGGTGAAGTCGGCCTGATCGCCTATTGCCCGCACGGGCCGGACGAAGGTTGCGATTGCCGCAAGCCGAAACCCGGGATGTTGAAAACCATCGCCGCTCATTACAACGTGTCGCTGACCAATCTCTGGTTCGTCGGCGACAGCCTTGGTGACCTGGAAGCCGCCAAAGCCGTCGATTCACAGCCAGTTTTGGTAAAGACCGGGAAAGGCGAAAAGACTTTGGGTAAAACCATTCCGGTTGGCACATTGATTTTTGACGATCTGGCGGCGATTGCCGCAGAACTTATCCACAATTAGAGTGCTTCTGATATTTCCTGATAAAGGATTGATCAGGAGTGCGCTTTATACAGGCGGGTATTGCCCGCAACGGTAAACGTCACCATGTCGATACTGCAGGCCATCAGAACCTTCCTCTTTTACCTGCTGCTGGGCACCAGCTCCTTGCTGTGGTGCAGCTTGAGTTTTTTTATCGCGCCGTTTCTGCCTTTCAAGGCGCGCTATCGCTTCATCAACGTGTATTGGTGCCGCTGCGCCCTGTGGCTGAGCAAAGTGTTTCTGGGCATTCGCTACGAAGTGAAGGGGGCCGAGAACGTACCTGAACGGCCTTGCGTCATTCAGTCAAACCACCAGAGCACCTGGGAGACGTTCTTTCTCTCTGCCTACTTCTCACCGCTGAGCCAGGTGCTCAAACGTGAATTGCTCTATGTGCCGTTCTTCGGTTGGGCCATGGCCATGCTGCGACCGATCGCCATCGATCGCGGCAACCCGAAAGCAGCGCTCAAGCACGTGGCGCAGAAAGGTGATGAGTTGCTCAAGGACAATGTCTGGGTGCTGATCTTCCCCGAAGGCACGCGCGTTCCTTTCGGCACCATCGGAAAGTTCTCGCGCGGTGGCAGCGCTTTGGCGGTCAACGCCGAATTGCCGGTGCTGCCGATTGCGCACAACGCAGGCAAGTTCTGGCCGAAAACAGGTTGGGCGAAGAAGCAGGGCGTCATCACTGTGATCATTGGCGAGCCGATGTATGCCGAAGGCAACGGGCCACGAGCCATTGCCGAATTGAACGACCGGGTCCAGGCGTGGAATGAGCAGATGCAACGGGAAATGGGCTCGCTGCCACCGGCTCCGCAAGCGCCGGTTTCAAACGATCGGCTGGCTGTCTGAGATTCTGTGGATAACCTGTGTACCGTTTCATTGAAATCTGTCGTTTTATGTACGTAACTTTATGATTTTTTTACATATTTCTCAGAGAGATAAAAACCATAAAAGCGTGCATAAGTTTTTTTCGGACGTAAAAAAACCGGCTTATATAGCCGGTTTTTTTATGCCCGGAGCAATCGCTGACTGTCGACATGACAGGGCGACCTGGATCGCTCGCTGTCATTCTGTAAACAGCGGAAATTGCAGCCTGAATGTCGTGCCCTGACCCATTTCGCTCTGACACTCGATTCGCCCGCCATGTCGATCCACAACGGCTTTAACCATCGACAATCCCAACCCCACGCCATCGATACCCTGGGCAGAAGAAAAGCGCCGGTATTGGCTGAACAGTTCGGGTAACTCCTCAGCGGCTATGCCTTTGCCCTGATCGATGAGTTCACAGATCAACCAGCCGTCGCATTGACTGACGCGCAAACGGATACGAGTACCTGAAACACTGTACTTGATGGCATTTTCCAGCAAATTGAACAACGCTCGAGTCAGCAGTGACTGATCCGCCAGAACCAGACTTTCCTGTGCCTCCTCTTCCACTTGATGAACCAGTTCGATCTGTTTCAACTGCGCGATGGGCAGCGCCTGATCGAACACATCCAGCACCAGCATCGCAAACAGACTCGGCTGAAACTGATAAGCCTCAGACTCGGCCCTCGCCAGTTGAGCGAAGCCATCGGTCAGCTCCAGTGCCCGGCGCACCTGCCGTTCGATTTGATCGAAGAGTTGCAGATCACCGCCCACCTGATGGCGATGCACATCGAGCAGCGCGAGGATGGCCGAGTGGGGTGCCCGCAGGTCGTGGGACAGAAAACGCAACAGGACTGCGCGTTGCTCTTCCGCATCACGTTCGACACTCAGGTCAGTCAGGTTCCACAACCAGCCGACAGGGGTTTCCCCGTCTACTGGTAACAGTTCGGCGCGCTCCAGTCGCAGGCTGCGCTCCTTGAGGTCGCGGAACTCCAGCAGCGGCAGTGTCGATAAAGGCGAACCCGGCCTGCGGCTCATATCCGGATAACCGAGCCGTTCAAGTCGCTCTAGCACATCATCACCGACCAGATTCCCACCAAACAGGTCACGGGCCTTGCGGTTGCCGAGCAGAATCTGGCCTTGGGGATCGCTGATCAACGTGGCCACCGGCAAATATTCCAGACCATCGGCGATGAATCGGTGGGTATCGCGGGTCAGGTTCATGGCTTGTTCCAGCGCCATGATTTGTTTCTGCAAACGGTCGCCACCGGGATACTGGGCACGACGGCGCTCCGGAAAGACTTTCGGCTCGCTGTCCAGCCGCGCCAATTCCCAACCGAAATAGGTCAGCACCACACTGAGGCGCCGCCAGTTCCAGATCAGATAACCAAACAGCATCCCCAGCACCGCAGGCGTCGGTGACCACCACCACCGCTTGAACTCCGCAAGGCCGGCGCTGGTCAGCAACGCACAAGCCATCCCCGTGAGCGTCAGCCAGAGCGCCAGGCGTGGGCGCCACAGCAACAGCCCAAGCACGCACGTCACCAGACCAAGGGAAAGCCATGCGCTCAAGCCTGGGGATGCATCGCCCAAGTTGATTTGCGCGCGATAGGACAGCAACGTCGTCAGCGGCAACAGCACAAGACTTATCCACAACCACTCGCGCACCAATTGCCGAAACAATCGCTGTACCTGGCTTGGCTCTCGGCTTTCACGGCGGCGTTGGTCAAACATGGCCAACAGGGCAGGGCGGGGTGAATGGCTTCATGGTTCCTACGTCTGAGGTGTCGACTCAAAGAATCATAGCGGACGCTGCGACCAACGGCGGGCCGCTTACTTTCACTGTGTCGATTGAGCCGCTATCGTCGATGAAGAGCTGCCCAAGCGACAAGGAATCACCGTGTATGCGCGTTGCGATTCTGGACGATGAGCCCGCCGAACTGCGCCGGGTCGAACAAACCCTGCAACAGATGGCCGAAGCCGGAGAGCAGCCGTGGTCGCTGCACAGCTTCGAACGGGCCGAAGACCTGTTGCGCCACCTGCGCCGGGAAACCTTCGACCTGTTGATCCTCGACTGGCAACTGCCCGACCTCACGGGATTGTCATTGCTGCTATGGACCCGCGAACATATGGAAGCGCCGCCTGCAGCCATCATGCTCACCAGTCGCGACGGCGAAAGCGATATCGTTCAGGCCCTGAATGCCGGCGCCGATGACTATGTCAGCAAACCGTTCCGCCCCAATGAACTGAAGGCCCGTGTTGGCGCGGTCCTGCGCCGACATGGCCAACATCGCGCGGCTGCCGAAGGGTTGAGCTTCGAAGATCTGGTTTTCGACGACGCCGAACTGACCGTCACTCGCGACGGCAAACCGATCGTCATGACCGAACGCGAATACCGCCTGGCGCATTGCCTGTTCAGCAACCTCGGTCGACCGCTGTCGCGGGATTACCTGTACGAACGATTCTGGCCCCATGAAGAAATGTCGTCGTCACGACCTCTGGACACTCACATCTATCGCCTGCGCAACAAGCTTGGGCTGACGGCGGATCGCGGTTGGCAGTTGCTGACGATTTATGGGTATGGGTATCGGTTGGAAAGTGTGACGCCGGCGAGCGAGTGAAACGCAGGCAATAAAAAAGGCCAATGCAGATGCATTGGCCTTTTCGTTGGCGTCGACCGGTGTAGGTTCACAAAATAGGTGATTCGAAAGCTCCAGCAATGGCTGGTAGAAAATCATCTTTTTTGTGAGTCCTCCGGTTGGAATTCACAAAATAAATGAGAAAAACCTACTCTCATCACAGAATAGATGCGTCCGAATAGAAACGCTCTCACTTCAGGCTTCAGGCTTCAGGCTTCAGCCGCTCAACCGTCCACCAGTGTGTTTGTGTATGCATGCGAGGGGCTTGGTGCCTTCCCGTCATCAATCTGCTGACCCCTGATAAGACCCCCTGCTTGTTTTTTCGGCAAAGCCGATCTCGTTTTGTTGGCGGAGTACCACAAAGCGACGGAAACCATATCAGCCGCGGTAAAGGTGATGGGAGCATCCGGGTTGTTTTTCTTGCTGTTTTTTGAGACCTGCAGGGCGAGAACTTCAGCGTCAACGTCGTTTGCCAGGGCTGATGCTACGCGACCTGCGCTAGCGCCTGTACGACTGGTCTGATTTGACGTCAGTTCCTCCCATGCATCTGCAGTAGCTTCAAGGCATTGCGAGATTTCAGTTTTCATTTCATGTTCCTTCTACGTCGTTTACTCGCCTGGGTGAGAAGTGGCAGCGCAAAGAAATTATGGGCCAAGCGACTCCCCTTATCTGTAGGCTTTTCCGAAGCCAAGCCTCGCCCTGCCACCTGGATAGGGTGATTAGTGGGCGTTTGATGAGATAGGAGGTTGAGCCTGTACGACGTGCTCTACGACATTGTTGACGTCACATTCGCATTGGGTTGAAACGTCAGGCTGATTTGCCCGTTCCTCAAGGAAGAGGGTGCCGCAGCGTTTGCAACCAAAGATCCGGGCTAAACCTTGCAATCCATTTGGCAGCAAATCAGATAAGCGATTCTTGGAGAACGGAATATCGTCGCGAATTGACGAACGCAGAATATTGCTCATTCGCCACTTACCGTCTGTGACGCGAGCGGACCAAATCGGCGTTCTAACTAAGTACCGCTGGGTACTGACTGAATGCGGCATAAAACGCGGTGTGGTATTGGGCTCCCGAGCTTCCTGTACGATGGAAAATCCCATCCCCATTTCACCACTCGCAAAATTGCCGCCAGAAAACCTGTCTAGGCTCGCTGCAGATAGTTCTGGGTGTGATGCTGGCGGGAATGGCCAAAAGTAGCAGACTTCGCTCGTCACTAGCTCAATGAGCTCACTGCGGTGTCGTTGTGGCCAGTCAACCGCCATATGGAGTCGCGCCTTCAGCGACGTATCGGGCTTCGAGATTAACCCGGCAGCGATCGCCAGGGTTGTGGTGGTTGGCTGCAGGGTGACACCTTGATCACTCAGTTTGAGATTCTTCAACAATGCACTAAAGGAAGCCTCGCGCGTCGAAGCAGGAATCTCCATATCCAGAAGCAACCGGACTTGAGCAACGCGAATACGTGACTTCTGGATGACTGCAATCACAATGGCGATTAGGTCGGTGGCAGACCAGTAATCAATTTTAAGAATGGTCTGCGCACGTTCCACGGATTCGAAACGGTTGAACTGTACCTCTGAACCTAGATGTACGTTCTCGACCTTCTCAAACGGAATCACTCTCTCGTTCCCAAGCTCAGGGCAGATGGTCCCGAGGGTGGCGTAAATCAGTTGATAGCTCGCAGTGCGTTTCAGCGAGTAGCCGGATTTCGCACAGGTTTCGATAAGGTCGTCGGAGAGAGACCGGACAAGGGACTTTTCTTTAGGCATGACTACTCCTCAAAGTCGACGCTTGAAGGCTGCACTTGTATTCGCCGTTAGGTGTGCATTGCCACGTCAACATAGGATTAGCATGGGTGATCAGAGCTACCAGATTGCACGGCGCGACCAGTTAGGCTGCTCTGAGGACGGAAATAAAACCAGATCCGCGCGATCAGCTCAAGCTTTTTTTGATGCTAGACAATCCCCCAAACCGAGAACGTTGCAATACCTGGATGGGTGCAAAATTTTTCGTGGACGTCATATTCGCGTCTACAGAAAAAGAGAATTTGATGATGGACAACCTGCTAATCGCGTTTCAGCTACCCGATGGATTTACCACCGCAACGGCACGTGGCGCCGCTACTGAGTCATGAGGCATACATTGCTGTAGGTGGGGATGGTGTTGTGAATGAGGGGTGTTTCACCGAGTTGGATATTACCCAGCAATGGTTTGACGATGCCGTTGGACATGGGGCGGTAGAACTTCGTGGGTCACGGTCAGTTGCGAACAGTCTGTTTGGCCAAAGCCTATCGACGTTCGATGAGGTAAGGATTGTGGAAAGTTACGCTGGTCAGCACTCCTAACCGATCCATTGACCTGCCAGTCGGGGCAAACTCAGCAGTATTGAGCCGAATCGGAAGCTGCTGGAGAGATATTTTGTCGGTGGCGAAGATTCTGCCTATGCGGCCTTGAATCTTAGAACCCCAGCTCTCCATTTTGCGACTTTGGCGATCGTGCTTTTCAGTACGGTGGTGCCCCCCCATGTTGACGTCGACGTCGAATTGACCCACGTGCCGAGGCAAGACTACCCCATCTCCAAACCCGCACAAATCCAGCACAGACAATGATTCGCGAGGAGTCAGACTAGGTCAGTGAAATCTCGGCAACTGGGTCGCCTCGGCGTCGGCGCCAACAGCGCGGGCACAGGCAGCCCCGTTGGGCAACGTCGCGGGTAGTGAAGATTGATAGACGCTCGGTTACATCAGCGTCAGGTTTGCCTTTCTCGGTCACTTGCTTGACCGGCTCGATCTTGAATTCTTCAATGTAAGAATGATTGCTCATGGCACGTCCTTCGATAGCTCAGTCTTTGGCCGCAAGGACACAAATCCGCGTATGAAACGGATTAAGGCCAGAGAGTCAGGGCCTTAGACAGTAGGCGCTTTCGACGTGTTCAATAGCCCCAATTCTGCAGAGTAACTTGATCAGTTGACGCAGGGGGAGTCTCTGGGAAAGAACACAGGATGAAAAAACAATGTCCTTGTAGCAATGCCGCTTCAGAAGCCGATATGGAGTTCGATCTCGACAACGTATTCGGAGCGGTCACCGCGCAGCACCGGAAAAGTGAGCGTAGAGATTCCGCTCTCGGCTAGTGCTAGAATTTCTTCCCGGTCAAAGGTTAGGCGCGTGCGGCCAAGCGAATCGTTGTCCGACAGATCGTCCAGCTCCCACCCCTCGACGCTCAGGGCCAATTCCTCGCCCGGGTCTGGCAGTTGCAACGGCGCCAGGTCAAAGTCGTGCCACGCTCCCGCCGAAACATCCCCTACCTCGGGGGTGGACAGCGAGGCCAACTCGGTGCGGGAACTCTTAGCGGTCAGGGTGAATGTTACCTCGTCGTCGCCAAGCCCGCCGGTCGGTTGGAGACACTGGAATCGGCGCAACCGCACTAGAAGAAACGAGATTGCCACCTCGGCAGGGAAAATCTGAACCGTGGTGTCTATCGACGTCTGAATACCATAGTGATCCGACATGTCTCGACCAGGACTCCACTGCTCGATCAGCACTGCGGATGCCGTTCCGTGGTGCGAATACAACAATCCAGAGAAACTGAATAGATAATCCAGTCGCTCAATCGTGGCACCGAACCGCGATGTGTCATCCACATCTCGAGTCGGATGGTCCTTGTGAAACGAGGAAATGACGCCATCGTCGCTTTCGCTGGTGCCGGTCGGGCGGGAGACACCTGCGACATTTGCCATTGGCAACAGGTCCACCGGGTTTCCCAGTGTGCTCACCAGATAGTCGTAGAGGTCACGGTGCGCGAAGTAGTCCACATTGAAGTCGCCGAAAAGAATTGCTGGGCCTACCACATCGCGGCTGGCGCGGATGAAGGCGGCAAGATGGCGAATTTGCGCCTCGACGGCGGCCCGAGCGCCCGCCGCTGACCCGCCGATAGTGGGGTGAGCTGCCTGGGTGTGGGTGAGGAACACGTCAACGGTACACGGATGACCGATCAGTTGGATCCGGGCGTGCAGCACGCCCTTGTTGGCCAGGCAATCGTCACCGGAACATTGGCGGAAGAGCGATTGCGCATGAGCAACAATCGGATGTCGACTCAAGAGCAGGAGCCCGCCGCCCATTAATTCGAAGTCGGCCACCCCAATATCCACGGCCGCCTCGTGCGGCCCGTCGAGTGTGTACGGGTACAGTTGCACCAACTCCGACGTGAGCCGGTCCCGATCGGAGGAGGTCCACACCTCGCTCAGGCCCACGATGTCGGGTTGACGTTCGCGCAGAACGCGGATCAGTACGCCAAGAGCCGCATCAGAATCGATCCCCTTGTACAGCGGCCCCGGTAGCAGCGCCATGTTCTGCGCGTAGAAGGTGAGCGGGGTGTCATGGCTGAGTTTCGTCAACGTACCGCCGACCGTTCGCGTGCCGTGCACGACGTCATGCACCAGGGAGTACTTGTTGTAGCGGATCGCATAGCGGTCCTGTTGCCACTCGATTCGCGCAAACGGGCTCCTGTGGCGGGGAAACTCATCGTCCTGCAGGGGGTCCCCGCCATAGCGGGGGCCGTCGTCGTAGTGCAGTTCGAGGCGTTCGCCAAACGGGATGTCGTAGCTGCATTGGAGCTGTGCGCCGCTGTGCAGACCGGATATATGTACTCGGGCTTGCCCGACCTTGGCCATGAACGACTCGAAGCTGCCGAACTCACTGGCACTGCCGATCTGGGTAATGAACACATTCGTGTCGCCGCCGACTCGGATCTCCTTGTCCTTCCATGGTCCGTTGTCGGTCCAGGTAGCTTCGAGAGCGCAAAAGAGCGCTACGTAGCTGTCGCCGGACCGGCCGAAAAACCAGCGTGCGGAATCATGATTGCAGCGGGCACTCTCTGGTCCACGGGTCTCGTCGAACTGGTTCTTAGGAAACCAAGCGTGGGTCCGCTCGCCAAACAACATTTTCTGGATCGACTGGGCCTTGTACGCGGTGATGGCGGCGCCGCGTTGCTGAACTACCCGCGGCTGCACCGCATTTCCGGTCCACCAGCTCGGGCCATCATGGGAGTCCGCGGGGTAGATTTTCTCGTTGATGTCGATGAGGCCGAATGCAAGGCTGAGCGTCACCTGAATGCCAGCCGATGGATAGCTGGTCCATACCATCGCGCCCTTGGAAAGGGCCGCCACACATGGCAAGCCCTGGAAATTCACCTGGCCCCGACGGAAGTTCTGAACACTGGCCAGTGTGGCACCTCCGGTGCGATAGGAGTAGATGTTGGCTCGACTCAGCACCGATCCCTCAGTGAACACCGAGAACATGTCCGCGGCATCCACCTCCGTGAAATTCGGTAAAGATTCACCGGCAACAGCGCCAGCGACGCCACCGGCGACGGCTCCGACCGGGCCCGCGGCGGCGAGGCCGACCAAGGCCCCGCCAATGCCGCCAAGGATGCCCCCCCCGACATCTTCGGCCGTGTCGGTGGCATCGGCGACCTTCTTTATCAGCGGAAGAATACTGTTAAACGGCGGCGTCTCCAGCAACCCACTATCGGTGGCCACTCGACGCGAAGCCAGGATGGTCTGCTTCGTCGCGTAAGCGGCCCGACTCCACCAGAACTCCATGTCCTCCGCTGTGCTCGTGCCCACTCCATAGCGCGAGGCCTCGTTGAATTCAATCGAGATCCGGCTGCGGGTGGTGAACCGTTGGGGGCCGGACTTGCCGAGCGAGATCAGCACGTCAGGGGGGCGGTACCCCGGCGAGGTGGCGAGGGAGACGGCGGCGTTGCTGGACTCCATGAAGTGCCCAAGCTGGCCGAACAACAGTTCGCTCGTATCTCGGATCGGCTGCTCCCAGACACAGTTCTTGTTCTCGAAGTAGGCCCGACCGGACGAGCCGGCAAAAGCTCCGCTTTGGGAATGCACGGCGAGGTCGAAGACTAGTAGGTCCATGACCATGGCAGCCCGGGTACGGATCTCCTTGTCGGCGGAAAAATCAACCAGATTCAGCAACGGCAGGACGTCTTCCCTGTAGTAACCGGGTGCGTTCCATTCCGCGAAGCCCAGGCGGAGACGTTCATTCAGCCAGCGCAGCACCCGAACACGCGCGTGAGCCATGTGTTGCCTGCCAGTCATGTCCCCTGGCCGCGGCGGACCCGATGGGCCCTCCTTTCGGTTGTTGCGCTGTGAGATGAACATCTCGTCAGGCCAGAACTGGCCGGCTAGGTACTCGGCGGCTGCGAAGAGGATTCGATGGTTCTCTGACCAATAGGTCATATCCTGGCCTGGTTCCATCTTTTCGTGCTTGTTGAGGTTTTTGTCTTCCCGGATTTGCTTGGCCTGTCCCTTGAATTCGGAGCAGTGGAACGGGTCGTCGAACCAGTATTTGAAGTTGGTAAATGAGGTGTGGAGCACGACCGAGCCGCCGGCCGGAAAGTTCACGTCGCGCTGAAGCTGGTTCGGGTCACGCCAGGCAAGGGCTGCGTCATGCAGATGGTCAGGCGTGTCATCGAGCAAGTACATTATCCGCAGGATTTCGTTGGCGCCGAAGTCAGCGGTTTCCAGCAAGTACTCCATGTGCGCTGAACGGATGTGTCCGGCCCAGTAAGTGTCCGGGTCCAGGCCGGTGCGTTCCCAACCGAAGAGTTCGTCCTGCCGCTCCGGGTGGGCGCGGGCCAGAAGCGCACGACTGAGCGCCGTTTCCCTGCTATCGTCCAGGAGCCATTTCCGCTGGATGGCGTCGCGCTGCACGTATGGACGTTTGTTCAGTGCGTCGCAAACCAATTCCAGCCCGGGATCCAGCCGGACCAGCCCGACATCGTGGACGGCATCGCACATGGTCGCGTACTTGGCCTGGTAGGGCGAAATCATCTCGCCGGTCTCACTGTCCGGTTTGGGTACGGGGGCGCGTCGGAGTTCCGAGTCGTCCCAGCGATGAAACTGCTCGGATTTCACAAGCGCCTGCTTAGCCAGGCACTCGAGATAACGTACGCGGCGCGCGTCATAAGCAATCTGCCAACCGCTGGCTCCATTAGCCGGTCCATCGAAGGGATCCATGGAATGCACCTAGTCTTGGAATCAGACGTTGGGATCTGGTTTCTCGACCCACTCCCCGGCTGTGAGCGACCACATCGGCAGCAGGTCGTCACGTCGGGCGCGGACAAGGTCCGAAGCCAAACGGAACTCCCAGGGAGCGCCCACGGCGACTTCGGAGCCATCCTCCGCGCCCTGATGCCTCATCTGTGAGACCAGAGACACCCAGAGTGATCCACCGACGTCGAGCAGCTCGTCAGTGGTGGGGATTTTGCCGGTGTTGAGGAAGCGTTCGAAGGCGACTTCATAGCCCGGCCGGATCGGCAGAACCACGCGGGTCGACCCGGCGCTGAGGAAGGCTGCAAATTGCGGGTCCGCTTCCGAGTTTAGAAGCTTGCTGACCCAAGATGAGCGGGAGCCCCAGAAGTAGGGGAAGAGTGCATATTGGAGATGCTCCCACTCTACTGCCTGTTCGAAAAACCGGATGTAGGCGGACAGCGCGATGGTTGCGGCCGCAACGGGATAAGGGAAGCCGAATGAGTCGACCTCAGTGGCGTTGAAAGTGCTGAAGTTCTGATTGGTCAACACAGCCAGTGTGGTGCGTTTTAGCTCGGACTGGATGATGGCGGCTTTCCGCTCCGGAGACAAACTCTGTAGTTGGAGCCGGGCAGTGGCATCCCGATTGGCCACCCGCTCCTCGTAGTCCGCAAACCGCCGTTGGTTGGCCGCGAGGATCAGACCATGGGCTTTGGTCTGCCAGGCGGAGATGGCCTCCTCGGTGGGTTCGCAGATGATCTCGATGCCGATGACCAACGTCGAGATGCTGGGACTCACACCGTTGCCGTCGGCGATGAGGCCAACCGGTAGGCTCTCCACCTCCCCATCAAGCTTTCCGCTGAAGACCTTGCCGTTCCACCACGCGCCATCAAGGGCCACTGTCTTGGATCCGATGATGGCGCGGAGCACGTACGGTTCCCATCCGCTGACAGATGCCACCAAACGGTACGTGACCGCTTTGTACCCCTTGGGTATCTGGGTTTTACGGCATTCACCGATCTCGAGGGTGTTGGCATTGAGTTCGGTGTTGAAAGGGTCGGCTGCCTTCTGGCCGAAGTTTTCGGTGACGATAATCTGAGCCTGAGGAGGCGCATCAATACCGGTTGCCTGATGACCGGTGGCATAGTAGGACCAGTTGAACAGCGAGATCTGGTCTGCTGGGACAGTGAACTTGGCTGGCCGTGGCGGAAGCGCGGCCTGGCCGCGGGGGCGGGAGAGCGCCTCGCGGAACAGGACTGCGGGTTCCGGGATGATGATGTCGTAGAGGAGTCGGGGCGCGCCATACTTGTATACTTGCGCCTTGTAAACCTTGTCCAACCATTGGTACACGCCGAATCGGACGTCCTTTTCTGTCGTATTTTCGAGGACGTGCTCCATAAATTCTTCGGTGCGCTGGAGTTGGCGCAATACGGATGTCTTTCGAATTCGGTTCGACGAACTTGAAGACACCTGATCGGTGACCGCCTTGGAGAAACTCTCGGGCCCGTCGCTGGTGAGTGGACCGCGGCCCGCTCCAACCGCTTGGGTGGTCGTTTTGCCGGAACTCTGCTCCGCCGTCGTCTGGGCGAGGGACTGCAGACTGGTTTGCTCTCTGTCCGTCGTGTCGGTGATTTCTAACTCGTTCAGCTGTCGCATCGTGTGGGTCAATTTCTCGCCGCCGAGGATGTTTTCCAGGGAAGCGACCTCTCCGCGTTCGTAGTGGCTGAGGTGAGTTCTGACCAAGTAAAGGTCCGCAATCCCAAGTGACTTGATCTTACTAAATGACTCAGGGGGCACTTCGGCGACCGGTTCCGCTGTGGAGGGATCATCCACCGGGTCAACATAGTACTCACGCAGTGCCTTAGAAATCTGATCCCTTACTCCTCTCGATACCTTCACATCTGTTATGAGGTCCGGCATGGCGTTGTCCTACGATACGAGACGGCTAAGTTGGATCGCTAGGTCACGGAGGTTCCGGGTAGCCTGCTCGTAGGCAGACGTCACCCGACTCTCCATCAAGTGAACCGTAGCAACCGCGGGGTCCAAGTCCATTTCGCGTAGTGTTTTGCGGGCAGGCTCGGATAAAAGTCGTAGGGCAGTGTCGGAAAAGACGACGTTTAACCGCGAGGCGGCGCGTCGAAGCGTTGAGGCGCCGACTATGGTGTCGGCGACGTCGAATTTCTTCTGTGGCTTCGGCTCAATCTGTTCTCGCCGAATCACATCCGCGACACCCTGCGTGCGGTACAGCGATGACAGCGGGCGTTGTTCTCCAAATTCGCGAAGCACTAGTTCGCCCTCATCGTGACTCGCAATTTCGATCAACGTTTGGCTCAGGCGGAGGTGTAGATCACGGACGGCTTCAAACTGTTTAAGTAGAGCAATGGCGACGTCATCGGGAGATTGACGGGGAGATTTGACATCCGACACGGCTTTCTCGCGCAGGTCTAGCAAAAACTCCGGAAGGACAAGTGGTGCGTGCAGCAGCGAAGCGAGCTGAGTTAAGGATGCGCCGCCTTTCAGGACAGCCTCGATCACGCCGTACGTACGCACTAATTTCAAGGCCGTGGTGGCACTGGGGCCTGCTGCATCCAGCAGGTAGCCTGCAAGAACGCTATCCCGCGCACGGGCTACATCTTCCATCCACTCGGATGGTTTGGAGTTCCCCGTAACCTCGCGAACCTTCGCCTCGATTTCTTCCGGCGTTCTTCGTGGTAAATCGTCAGCAAGCCATTCGTAAAGAGTCATGAACTCCGAACCATGGCTCACTTCGGCTGCCTCTCTAAGAAAACGGCCGCTCTCGACAAATGACTTCGCGGTGGTCACCGCGTCTGCCTGAGGATTAGGCCCTGCGGTAGCATCGACTAACTCACGCTGGAAATAAGATGAATCGCTGAGCATCAGCGAAGTCAGCCCTCCCCTTTTCGCCGGCCGAAGGGCAACGAAATTGAGGATCTTGTCCATGACTTCCTCCGATGAAGGTGACGGCGCAGCAAACGCAGTACAAATCATAAATTCAAAGAGTAGTTCCTTGCTTCGAACTCCTTAGTACTAATGTTGATCAGCTAAATAGCCATTCCATCAATGGGTGCCGCAATAGTTGGCCGATCTCACTCGCCCGCTTCGTTGGCAGCCACGTCCGCACATCCTTAAATAGGCATACGGGCCATACCCATTCATTCGAGCCGATTGGATCAAGCTCATGATCGCCGCCGCCCGCTTGCCACTGCGCAATGACTCGGCAAGCAGCCAGTCCGAGCGCCCAAGTGCTCTGGATACAAGGCAAGCTTTGAACTGGGCATCACGGAGATTGGCTGCATGGCCCATGCGCGCTGCAAGTTCTTCGATTTGCACGCGACCAACAAGAGCCAGATCGCCGAAAAAGCGCTGCACTACATCGCGGCCTTGTACGAAGTTGAACGAGAGGCACGCGAGCTGGAACCGAGTACCGTATTAGAGCAGGTCCATAGTGGCTAGGGAGTCAGCTATTCGGTAACCCATCGCTTTGTACCCCGCCTGGCGCTTATCCCACATTCGTAGCAACGCAGCATTCCCCACGTCAACGAAGTCGATCACTCGCACGTCGGTTTTATCCGCATGGGCTCGATGCAATCGGCCTGCGTATTGCTGAAGAATACCCTTCCAAGAAATGGGCATTGCCAACACCAAAGTGTCCAAAGCTGGATGATCGAAGCCTTCACCAACTAGCTTTCCAGTTGCTACAAGCACACGTGGGGCATCAACTGGAAGCGAGGCAAGCTCGTGCATGCGAGCGATTCGCTGTTTTTTGGGCACGCGCCCATGAAGTGTAAAAAGGTTTTGCACGCGCCCCTGCAATTTCACCTCGAGAGCGTCCACATGTTCAGTACGCTCAGTTAGTACCAGGATCTTCCTACCTTGGCTAAAGGCTAGCTCAACCTCGGACACAATTTTGGCTGTACGCTCGATATCGTCGGCTAGGCGTCGAAACATGTCCTGAATCCCTGAGCCGTCGGGGGCGACAATAGGCTTGGAAAGTAATCGGGGCACCACAGACAGATCGTGAGGGGCACTTGCCGGTCGGGCAGCAGAGTGTCGGATCGGTCCGCACTGCATAAAGATGATAGGTTGTTGCCCATCACGGCGTACCGGAGTTGCTGTAAGTCCCACCACATAGCGTGCGGTAGCGCTCTTCAATAACGCCTCGAACGAAATCGCTGACACGTGATGGCACTCATCAACGATGATCTGGCCATAGTTTTTTACCTTATCGCTAACTTCACCTTTCCGCGATAAAGACTGCATCACAGCGATATCGATAACCCCTGTGGGTTTTGCTTTTCCGCCACCAATGGTTCCCACGACGCCATTGCCGACGCCTAGAAATGCCTGCAAACGTTCTTGCCACTGCCGTAGCAGCTCAGTCCTATGCACAAGCACCAACGTGTTAACACTGCGCTTCGCTATCAACGCAGCGGCACTCACGGTTTTGCCAAATGCGGTCGGGGCACACAGGATGCCGACGTCATGACTAAGCATCGCGCTGACCGCTACTTCCTGATCAGAACGCAAAGTGCCGAGAAAACTCACGTCGATGGGGTCGCCTGTAAAGCGCTCATCTTGGAATTCAGCGGTGATTCCATTTCCCGCCAGAAGCTCCAGCGCAGCATCCAAGCATCCACGTGGTAACGCGATGTGTTTAGGGAAATTTTGCGCGCAGCCAATGACCCTAGGTTTGTTCCAGACCGATAGGCGCATGGCCTGAGCCTTATAAAACTCAGGGTTTTGAAATGCTGCAAGCCTGACAAGCTGGTTTGCCAAGGGCTGCGGTAATTCCGATTTTTCGAAGTACACCAGGTTGGCCAGTGTGATACGAAGAGACGCAGGTAACGGACAAGTCAATTTACGCGATCTCGAATCACGATCTTTCCAAGGTTCAGCATCCACCTCGTCCTCGACATACTCGACGCCTACGGGATCACGGTCACCCATCGCCCGGATAATCGCCGGCTCAATATCCCCAGGGCTCATCCGCTGAATGGAGGCCAGAAAGGCCCATTGATCGGAATGAGGTTCCAGTGAGTCATCTACAAAAATGCTGTTATTTTTGGCCCTGGCACGCTTTTGCAAAGGCAGTGCAATAAGGTTCCCAAAGCCACCCTTGGGCATATAGTCCTGGTTTGGAAACAGTCGATCATAGGAGCTGAGTGCCAATTGGCGGGTACGCTCACAGGCATGACTGATGATCGCGGCACCTAGGCGGCGTGCATCGTAAGCAGAAACATTACGGTCGAAAAAAATCCACGCATGAGCACCATTGCCTGAACGCGAAATCTCCAATGCCACTGGGACATTTAGCTCATGACACGACTGAACAAAAGCTCGGGCATCATCACGCCATTCAGCCTCATCGAAGTCGACGGCAAGAAAGTAACAGGTGTCATCAGGGAGCAAAGGATAGATGCCAACCACCACGTCGCCTGCCAAGTGACGAAAAATCACCTCATCGGTCAGCGGCAACAATTGACGATTGCCGCAATCGCCACATTTGATTCGCGGCTTCTCACAAACCCCAGGTCGCCATTCGTTAGCACAGGCAGGCGCGTATCCTGACTTGCCTGACTTGCTTTCCCAACGGATGGGATAAACGTCGGCCCTACCACGAAACAGGCTTCTGAATAGAGCAACCTTGCCGTCAGTGTTGAGTTGCTGCAAAGGCTCAATTTGAACGACCTGAATTTTTACCGGCTCAGGCAGGTGCCAATCAATCCCATGAGCGTCAAGCAAGGCAATTAACCTAGCGTTCTCAGCTTGTAATTTCGCCAGCAGATCGGTGTTCGTCAAAGCTTCCACCTCTACTAAAAGCAAGCCTCGCTTTGAATGGGTGTAAGGCATACTTGTGGAGATTGTGAGTCAAGACCATGCCTACACTATACGCTGCCTAAGACGGTACGATTCGTACGGATCCTAGCATTCGGCAACATGAACAAGGCACAATGCCATCCTATGTGCTGACTTTAAAGGTATACGAACCAAATGAAGCTAGAGTCAAAAGATCCTATTATTAGAACTATAATCTCTCAAGTAGAAGAAAATGAAATTGATTTAGAACCAGACTTCCAGAGAGGCGAAGTCTGGAATACTGCAAAAAAACAGATGCTCATTGATACCATTTTGAGAAACTGGCAAATGCCACCCGTTTTTGTGGTGTCTAGCGAAGATGGGTTAGATAAAGCAGTTTTAGATGGGCATCAACGGCTAACATCAGTAATGGATTTTTACAACAACAAATATAAAGTTGATGGACTAATTCAACCATCAAACAGCGAAATTGAAAGTCTGCACAATCTTTATTACAAAGACCTTCCTGAGCATGTGAAAAAAAGATTTCAAAACTACTCAATACGAATGTTTGATATAACTGATTACAATGAATCAGAACCATTTGAGCTATTTTTTCGACTAAATCAAAGCGTAAAACTAACCTCAGCCGAAAGAAGGAATACTTTTTACGGAAAGGTTAGGGAGCAGGTAAAAAAACTTGTTTTACTAATGGAGAGCTTAAATTATAGCCGAGATACAATTGGGTTTTCTAACACTCGCCTTTCATATCACGACGTGATTGTTCGAGTAATGCTTACACTAGAGACAAAATCTCTATCACGTAAAATGACTGATGCGGAAATTACTGATAGATATCGGTCACACATGTCATTTGATCACGACATTGAAAAAAGAATATCGACATCATTGCAACTACTTATTAATGCTATCAACAAAACAGGAAAACTAAAACTAAGCAAGCCTTCTTTATTCTCGATAATTGAGTTTATATCTGAGCATTCTGACGTCTTTACCCCCACCGAGATAGAAATATTCCTAATTAAATACAAAGAAGCACTATCTTTCAGAGAACAAATATTAAGCACCTCTTCAGTGCTTGATGCTTGGCTACTAAAAGAATACACCTATCGCTTAAGCACTAGTGTCAACGACTCTAAGTCATTAATTATACGACGATTCTTTATCTATTATATCGCCTCAAACGCTAAAATCCTTCCAGACACAAATAGTGATCACGTAAACAACACAATCAACGCACTAAGCCACAAACTAAATGAGCTCCAAACAGAAGAGGCATATGAGATTTTAACAAATAATCATTGGGGAACTATAGAATGAAATTGGCATCGCTAGGTGACATGCGTAGAAAGCTAATATTCGCCAACCCCAATGAAGGAGCGACACATGCTTTATCCACATCCGATGGAAGAGAGCTAAAATTTCACTTAGTAAATGCGTTCTGCGGGTTGAATGGTTCTGGAAAAACTAGGCTTCTGAAGTGCATTGAATCGACTGACGTGATTTCTACGATAGACGAATTTGAGATACACAAATCTGACCCTAAGTCGATTTATATTAGTCCAGCTGATTTGGTGTCGCAAAGTATAAGAAAAACGGTTCAACTTAAATCTCAAGGAAATTTTGAGGACCTCATTCAGGCGTATGAGCCTTTTGAGTTTAATCAAGAGTTGATTGACCAAGTCAATTACGTGATTCACTCAAACTTTAGCAAAATATCTGTTTTGACCCTAGAAAATACAGAGGGTCAGCATGCTAACGATACAGAAACTTTTCAATATTCATTAGCGGAGAAAAAAGATGGAGTATGGGATACTCTCACGCTCTCTCACGGAGAAATATACGCGATACTTATCATATGGATAATGGCAACTTCTGAGGAGTTTAATGTATTTCTAATCGACGAACCGGAAACGTTCCTCAGTCCTCTTGCTCAAACGAGACTTTCGCATATCTTCATTGAGTTTTCTGCCAAATCGAAAAACAACAACATTCAAATTATTACTGCAACCCACTCCCCATACATACTAGACGCGATTGGGTACAATCATTCGTTCACGGTGAGCAAGGAGGGCGGTAGACTAAACATTGAGCGAGCGAATAAATCGATTCTTAATAATATTGGTATAACTCACGAGCAGAAAAAAATTCTGCTCGTCGAAGATGCTAAGGCGAAATTTGTTTTAGAGTCCATTCTTGATAATTTTCTTCCTGCATGGAAACATGATACGGTCGTATTCTCTTGCAAGAATGGCGAGTCTGATCTTTCTGAAATATATGGCCGTATCATTGACAAGGGCGAGAGTAAAATTTTCCTTGTGTATGATGGCGACATTATCGATAAAGGTATTACCTTCAACGACGTCGAAAAAACTTATTCCTTGATGCTTCCTGGAAAAAAAGCGCCCGAGGAAGAGTTAATTGATGCAGTAAACTCGTCTTTAGCTGACTTTCTTGAGGCTTTCCCTGATCTCTTTAAGAGGAACATCAAGGCTAATCTAGAAGCCGTTAACGGAATTAATCATCACGACTATTTTGTTGAATTATCCAAGAGATCAAGAGTTAACGAGTTCCTCATACTGCAGTGTGCATTCCAGGTGTGGCTTAAGGCCAACCACAAAGAATGTGCTTCATTAATAGAAAAAATTCAAGCTTAGTTATCTTTTAGTAGGAAAAAACGCTCCAATTGTCTAATGACTATCGTTCTGCTAAAAAATATGAATTTAGGGTAGAGTTGATAGGCGTCGATCAGCCCAACCAACGATTATCTAGAGCGCCGGGCCTCATTATGAGGCTCGGATGTGTCGACATAGCTAGTAGCTATTCAGTAGACCGGGGATTTTTAGCGGCCCCTGTCATACTTCCAATACCTATATAGCCGTGATAACAGTGTTCAGCTGCAAGTAGACGAACCAGGCAAACGAAGCAGCACTCATTGAGAGCAATAGCATCATTACCAGTCTCCGCAATGGATGCATATTATCCTGCCAAAACGCCACAATTTCGGCAAAGACTGAGGCACCGTTGTCCTCAGTGAAGAGGTAGCTCAATCCCTCCGTTTCCCTAGTAATATTCACTTCACTGCGCTTCGGCACTTCATGTGAAACCTCTACACCTGAGTCGAACCAGTACACGATGAGATCCCCAACCTTCGCACCGTCCCCTTGCTTCGTAAGATACTCATCGACTCTTCTCAAAGACAAACTCCTAATGAGGGGACGACTACCCTCATATATCACCGACGGAAAGAATTTTTCGAGTTTGTCACTGTATTTATCTTGTCGCCAAAATCCGATTTTTGTTATCAAACTATATTCATATAAAGCACTTTCTATATGCGTACATTCATAAACTCCGAAACCAGAAAATGCAGGGACACCATAGCCCCGCATGATTGCTAAAGTTGTTCGATCATGTGCATTATTTTCTAGTTGCAACTGTGATGGGTGAGGCCACCACTCGAACTTTTTCCACCATCGCCGAAGCTCATCTTCCACCAGTGCCTGTAACCATCTCCTACGATGTTGCCCCAGATAGCGTGGCGCTCCTTTCAGCGTCTGCTTGAGGAGTAAAGGGCAACAAAAAGCAAACCACGCACCCGCGATCAGATAAAGCAATCCTGCAATCAGCAGCCAGTTGAAAGGCTCACCACTCACCTCTGTTCCTCTTAACCCAGGTGCAGCCTGGAAAAAAGCGCTGACCAAGCCGCCAACAGCGGCGAATCGAATTCCTGTTGAGGTAGTTAGGTAAGACAGAAACGTCCAGCTAGTCCTTTGTCTGAGCCAGTGATAGCGCATCTCTTGTCTTGTATTTCTACGATTGCCCGGGGATGCTCGGTACATCTCTTGGGGAGGGAACTGATTAAAAAACCAAGCCAATGGGTTCTGCTCAAGGAATCGCTCAATGAGCATTCTCCGGCGATAACGGTTGACCATCCGGTAGTACTCTTTAGCCGTCTGAAACCGGCTTTTCTCAGTCTGATCATGCTTTTCTTGGTCGTTTACTTCTGGATTTTTCTCGGACATCAACTACTCCTTAATTAAGTAAAACAACTCAAACTGGAGACGCCAGTAGGGCAACAATTGTGAAGCAAGCATGGGTTACTCGCTGGTAGTTTCCGCCCACAGCATGCGGTAGCGGAAATATTGCGCTAGTCAAAATAGGGTCGGGAAACTCACGCGCACAATGTGACTACTAATTTGGAGCTGCTCTCCAATACTCACATGAGGGAGTATTTCTTAAATCTCTTTTCAGCACATAAAAAAAGCCCCTAAACAGCAGGGGCCTCAAGGACAAATCGCTAGAATCAGGTCAGATCTACAATCGGAGCGGTTGGTGCGTATGCCTTCACCGCAGTAATACCAGCATCACGCGCTTGGGTAGTGGTGTAGGTCTCACTAGTCCCTATCACTTGGCCATTGCTCGCATTCAAAGTGAAGTAATACTGGTAATTGGAAGACGTCAACCTTTTGTAGTAACTCTCGTGAGGCGCGTGAGCCCTCACCGACTGAATGCCGTTTTGGCAGTTTGCCTTAGTCGTGTAAGCCTCACTGGCGAGGATTTTTTCCCCATTCGGCGCTTTAAGGCGGAAGTAGTACTGCCGATTGGAACCCAAGAAAATCTCAAATTTCGCACTCATTAGCCGTACTCCTCACTTCTCTTTGCGAACGCCCTTGAACGGTGTTTTGTCCGAAGTCTTTACGTCCATGAACTGGCCGGTATCTGTATCACGCTTGACCCAGTGACCCGAGGGAGTCTGAGTCTGAGAACGATCCCGGACAGCCCCATTACGATGCCCGTCACCTGCCGGAGGATTTGTCGCCATATCAATCACCATTCTGATTAATTTATCCAGTTTAACCAGGGGCTAAACAAACCCCTTGGCGTCGAAGAAACATTACGCCAGCATTCTGGATTTGTAAAGCTGTTTAAGCAGATTGGCCAATAGCCTGGTAAACGTACTCGATGCCGCCGGATTCTGCGGTCTCCTCGGTCCTGAGAATGTATCCCTGATCGAGTAGCTTTTTCAGTTTGGTACTGGCATTGGGTACTGAAATCTTGAGCGTTTCTGCCGCCCAGGAGGCGGTGATAGAGCCTTTGGTAAGTACACAAGCCATAAGCTCTTGCGCTGACGAACTGATCTCAGGGCCGATGACCTCAAAATCGTCTCCTGTCCAAACAGTCAGAGGCTGATCTTTGGCTTGGGCCGCATAGCTCCAGTTATCAAGAAGATCTCGGTTTTTGACATCCTTCAGAAAAAAACCGCGCTCCCCTTTAAAGAGCTTGGCTACAGCGACAACACTTTCTCTAGGGAAGGATGCATCTGTTGCCTCTATCTCAGCTAGCGAGATGCCGAAAATGGAGTATTGAGGATGAGCCTCAACGACATCGAGAAGTCTCCGAAAGGTAGCTTTTCCCTGAACATTGCCAAAGGGATGGTCATCCTCGGTGAGGTCACGTAGCTTAACGGTATAAGATTTCTGATTCATTTTTTGAGTTTAACCAGAGCCATCTAGCTGTCAATCAAGAATTCGAAGCAGATGTGAGTTCCGTGGAGAGTGGGCATGCCTACACGGTAGTCACTAGTAAGCTTTCCCTTCGAGTAAGCCATAGTCAGCTCGAAATTTTTTTGCCTGATCGAAATGGTTGCGTTGAAATCTGCCGCCACATCCCCGCTACGTTTCAGGCCCAGTCCGCGGCCATCATCACTCGAACTAGAAATCTGTCCCTGCTTGAACACCTGTAGCACCAGCTCCGGCCCCGCTTCGGGCTTCGAAAAATCAAGTTGCCTAAAAATAGCCGGGTATTTTTGTTCCAGGACAGGCTGGAGGCTCCCTACGATTCCAATACCGCTGTCGGATATTACCGTTTGAATTTTTCCGCCCTTTGGGTAGTGCTGGAGCGCTGCGAAACCTGGGATCGTTGATTGTGCGTGGTCTCGTACGTTGCCAAATAGCTCAGAAATCACGGTGAATGCGGATTGTGAGTAGCGTTCACCCGCGCAGCTAACGAGACTTGTCTTCAGACGTTTAGGAATGGTCTCATCGGGTAAGCGATGGTCAATCGACGCCAGCTCAACCACTCCATCATTATTGCCGTGATGAACTTTGGCGCCGGACCACTTGGGTCTGTTCGGGAGCACTTCGACCTGACCATCTAGATGGTCAAAGAAACCAAGACGATTAAAGTAACTGAGTGTCGTTTTGCAAGCAGTGAAATCTATTGAAACTGACTTCTTCAGCGCCACCAACTGATTGCAAAGTGCCAGTATGCGCGCAGCTGCATCGATCATAATTTTGCAGCCCTTGGGTACGACAAACTCGACCATAGAACAGCCGAGATCCAAAGGTGATCCGGTAACCACTAGTACCTCTTCGAACGACGCGCTTCCGACCCAAATATCCCCTTTGAGTGAAATGGTTAGCTTTTCAGGATTCACCAAAAACCAGCAGTTGTCCCCATTTCGAACAAATCTCTCACTGTGCCTATAGAGAATGGGGTTCACCACAGCTTTCTGTGAGCCAAGATGGCGGGCGATATCTTTCGCCATCACTCCGGGGTTTGACCTCAGAAACTTTTCAATATCAGCAATCATTTACGGATTCAACCACCTAATGTCCTTGGCTCCCAGCGTTCCTGGATGAGTTTCACAGTAGCGAGATACTAACTCTCAACCTGTCACTTTTTGCTGCCCACGCACTATAAGTGGCCCATCAACATTACAACAAAATTTTTCATCGCGAGTGGATCCTGAGATTCAAGAATCACTGCGACGACTGGATGCGTCTTCCTTGGGTCATTACTCTAGCCGCATCTGGAAACGCTCTTTCAACCGCTCAATCGTCCAGCGCCACTTAGGGGTGGTCGGGCGGCAGACGGTGTTCTGGTTACCGAACATACCGACCTCCTTGACGGCTTGCTCGACCGGAACCGTATGTAGCCATTCTATCGGCACGAAGTATTCGGACAGATCAGAGTTATTGATGTGCTCGGCATGGTAGGTGCCATGTAGGGCCGCTTGCATAACCGGTACATCAATACCGTTCTGTTTCACGGTGAAGTCCGTCGCTGCAGTGGCCAAACCGGTTACTCGACCAACACCTACATAACCTTGCTGCGGAATGTTCACCCATACTCGGTCGCCTGGTGCGAGCATCTTCAGGCTTTTGCTGTACCAGGTGCCGCCGCCGCCACAGATAAAACCAAACGCCAAGGCATCCTGCCAAGCACGCGTGGCGCTGTGGCCGAAGGAGCAGTAGTACTCGCCATTCCAGGGTTCGCTTTGCCCGCCCGTATTACCGCTGCTGGCATTGACCTGGGTTTCGGCGGGGTCGATCAACCAGGAGCGGCTGATCAGCTGCTGCTCGCCAAGCTGGAACACCTGAAAACACAGCACGTTGATCGCTATATCCCGCTCACTGAGATAGGCCACGATACGCTCCGTGCTGGCGTCAAGCCCTGAGGCGACGATGATGATCTGATGACTCTGGTTGAGCGCATCCTCATCCAGCGGCAGGCCGAAGTACCTGCGGAAATCGGCAGCCAGGTCAGCATCCTTATTGAAGCGTTTGTAGATGGCAGCGATATCCTCGGCAGCCAGACGCTCCACCCATGACGCATAGTCCAGCGCCTGCGCAACCACATCACGAGGTGTGCGGTCGCGCTTGAGTTCGATCAGTACCAGCGAGGCATCAGGCGCAATGGCTAACAGGTCTATTCGTCCACCCAGCCCGGTGCTTTCCTGGCGACCGATCAGCATCCACTCATCTGACAGGACGCGTGGTGCGCTGACGATCATGTCCTCCAGCAACTGTTCACTGGGTAGGATGCACTCTCTGAGCTGATGGGGCTGTCCGTTTACCGTCCAGATTTGTGTTTTGACGGGCATGAGTATCCTTACCTGAAGTCCCTGATATCCGTGCCTTAGGCGACAGCCCGCTCGACCAGAGTGCTGGCCAATTGCTCGTTGAGCTGGCGGGCCTGGGTCAAGCGGTTTTTGAGTTGGTCGCAGAGGGCCATCAACTCATCGACTTTGGCGACGATACGGTGTTGTTCTTCCGCAGGCGGAAGAGGAACGGGAATATTTCTAAAGTTCCCTAATCCAATTCGCGTAAGAGTTAATCCATGATGGTGAATCGCAGCAAACTCTCGTGCCATTTTTGAGTTCAAGTAATAGAGGACGTACTTTGATGAAATCTGCGGATGGACAGAGAATCGATAGCAATCCGCTTTTACGACGGCCGGACCAATACCTTCTGGGGCAATACAGCACCGAATTGACGTATCAATCAGACCCGCAACAATCAAATCTCCCGGTAAAACTTGATGCTTACTAATTTTTTCAAATCGATCCTGATCGATATAGGCTCGATGCTCGTTACGAAATTCACCATTGCCAATATTTTGCAGTCGAACAACCCGATACCCTGGAGTCTCAATGTAGTGCTCTGTCTTTAAATTAGCACCAAAAGGTCCATCCGTAATTGCGCGAGGTTCGTCTGCGGAAATCTGATCTACAGAGCTCCACGTCCAAGTTTCCGGAAGCAGTTCTATAAACGAAGATACGGCGTCCTTAGCAAGTATTACTATTTTTCGCTTATCTGATCTGGAGAATAGAATACGTTCAGACAGCTTCGCGCCGGATTCTTCCATTGAGTTTTGTGGCACCAGCTTACCCAACATGGCCAGTTGCAGTAGCGCCTGTTTGAGGGCGTCGATGCTGGATTCGGTAGTGAATAGGGTGTGGAAGTGTTCCGCCAGACGCTGCCAGATGGCGGCAAAGTCGGTAGCGTCCTTGGCCTGAGTCAAGCTGTCGAGCAGCGCTTGTATCAGTCGGGAGTGGGCGCTTTCGGCGTCGACCTGCTGGGCTTCCAGGCGGTCGCACAGGGCCATCAACTCATCGACTTTGGCGCCGATTCGATGTTGCTCAGCGAGAGGCGGGATGGAAATGAGCAATTGAGTTGATTGGCTCAGGTACAAACACGGCTGGGCGCTCTGCTTTACTCCCGCCCAGATTGACCGCTGAACGGTAGGCGACTTCAGCGCTAATGCTAGATATTGGACGTTAACTATCAACGGCTTGATGAGCGTAACGCTACGAACGATCACCATTTCTTGATTTGTCGGAACGACAGTCAGGCGCCCAAGTGTTGCACCTACCGACACCATCATGATATCCCCCTCTTCGGGGCAGCAACGCTCCCAACACTTCTCTGCGACGGAGCGCATCACAAAGTCAGTCGTTGTATAGTCCATGTACCCATCACGGACGTTCTTGGCAGTTACCAACGGGATTTGGGATTTATCTGACGTGCGAGGAGGTGTTAGATGTTCTCCGTCAGTAACCTGCTTCGAGCAGTCACTTAGTCGCCCCCACTCCCAACCTTCTGGTAACTCAAACGGATTTTCTTCCGCGCCAATCTCCGCCATCGGCTTCTGCTTCTTGATCTTGCCCTCAGCCACCAACCGCGCCTTTTCCACGGCAATCCGCTTAAGCAGCTCGCTGGCCGGTGCATCACTCGGATCCTGTGGCACCAACTTGCCACGCACCGCGATTTCCAGAATCAGCTCCCGCAGCTTCTTGATGCCATTCGGCGCACCAGCCAATATGGGCAAGTTGTCGGTCACTAACGCAGTCATGCCTGACGCTCCAGGGCTTCAGCGAGGACGGCCTTCAACTTTTCACGCAAGTCGCTGATTTCACTATTCAATTTAGCGTAATCACGCAGCAGCTCATCCGGGTCGTGGCTGATCTGCTCACCGATATGCGGGTTCTTGCAGTCCAGACTCCAATTGCGGGCCTGCAGCTCTTCGACGCTGACTTTCCAGGCGAATTCATTTTCCACTCGCGCGGCAAAGCCATCGGCCTCGCTGCCCCACCAACTCTCTTCCACGGCAAATTCTTCGATGCGCATTGGGCGTGTCTTGGAGTAGTTCTTCACTCCTGTCGGGTACTGATGTTCGTAAAACCACACGTGCTTAGTCGGTAGGCCTTTGGTGAAAAACAGCAGGTTGGTTTTAATGCCGGTGTACGGATTAAACACACCATTGGGCAGTCGAACGATGGTGTGCAGGTTGCACTCGGTCAGCAGCTTTTCCTTGATACGACTCTTGATGCCTTCACCGAACAGGAATCCATCAGGCAATACTACAGCGGCGCGACCACCGTCCTTGAGCAGCTGCATGATCAGCACGAGAAACAGGTCGGCGGTTTCGCGGGTACGGAAGGCAGCGGGAAAGTTGGTTTCGATGCCGTCTTCTTCCATGCCACCAAACGGCGGGTTGGCGACGATGCAATGCACGCGTTCACTCGGTCCCCAGCTGATCAACGGCTTGCCTAGAGTGTTGTCGTGGCGAATCTGGCTGGGCACCTCGATGCCATGGAGGATCATGTTGGTGGTGGCCAACAGGTGCGGCAGTGGTTTTTTTTCTACGCCGAAGATGCTGGCCTGCAAGGTGCGCTCATCTTCAGCGGTTTTTACATAGCGGCTGCGCTTGTGCTCGATGGCACAGGTGAGAAAGCCACCGGTGCCACAGGCCGGGTCCATGACCATTTCGTCCAGCTTGGGATCGACCATTCGCACCATGAATTCAGTTACAGGACGTGGGGTGTAGAACTCACCGGCGTTACCCGCGTTCTGTAGGTCACGCAGCAGTTGCTCGTAGAGGTTGCCGAACTCGTGGCGCTCCTGAGCCTTGTTGAAGTCGACGCCTTCCTGAATCTTGTTAATCACCTGGCGCAGCAGTTGGCCCGACTTCATGTAGTTGTAGGCGTCTTCGAACACACTACGCACTACGAAGGCGGAGGGGGTGGTGCTGTATTCGTGGAGGCTTTGCAGCTGCGGGAACAGGTTGTTGTCGATGAAATCCTTCAGGGTGTCGCCGGTCATGCCTTCCGGGTTGGCTGCCCAGGTGCGCCAACGGCAGCTATCTGGGATCGGCGAGCGGTAGTTGTCGTCCATCAACTCCCATTCCATCTCGCGGTCATCGAAGATCTTCAAGAACAATAGCCAGACCAATTGGCCGATGCGTTGAGCATCGCCATCGACACCCACGTCTTTGCGCATGATGTCCTGGATGGATTTGATGGTGCTGCTGATGGACATGGGAATCTCGCTGGCTTACTGCAAAACAGTGGGTTCAAGGAATAGGCAGTGTGGGGCTGCCTATGCCGAAAATTCGGGGGGCGGGCAGCTTAACTGGCGTAGAGCTCATCTTCCAGTTCATGGATGGCTTTGTTGTAACCGGCCTTTCCGCCAAACGCTTTGACCAGTTCGATGGGCGCACCGATCTGGCTGAAGGGGTCGAGTTGGAGGATTTTGATGTCTTCGATATGCTCGATGCCGGTGTCGGCATACTTGTCGAGCAATGCCTCCAGCACTTGGCGCGCAGCGCCTGAATACTTGCCGAAGTAGTTGCGTTTTTTCACCTGCTCGGCGCGTTCCTTACGCGACAGTGCAGGCTGGTCGAAGGCTACATGGCAGACGAGGTCGAATGGGTCGAGGACCTTGCCCTGTTTCTTTTCCACCTCCTCGGCCAGGGCTTCCCACATCACACCCTGGGTGGCCATTTCCTCGATGATAACCTTCTTCTGATCGGCATCGCTCCAGCGACGCAGAAAGTCGTCCAGCGAGGCGAACTGCTTTTGCACGCAGACACGGGTGTAGTCGTGTAGGGATTCAGTGATCAGCCGGCCATCCGGGCCGTAGTACTGCACACGTTCGGCGATGACGTAGATCGGGACGCTGTCGATGATGTATTTGATGCGCTTTTTGTCATCATCGCCGGTGAATTCAAGGTCGTCGGCTTCTGCCGTGGTGCCAGCGGTGATGCCATCTTCATCCGTCGCCAGGTCATCAGGTGGTACGGGAGACTCTTCACCTTCAGGGGCATAGATCACGACGGGCTCACCATCGAAAGCCGGATCGGCAAACAGTTCGGTGGCCTTCTTGAAGTCCATGATGGTGAACCAGTACTTGCCGAAGTCTTCGTTGATGCGGGTGCCACGCCCGATGATCTGCTTGAATTCAGTCATCGACTTGATGTGCTGGTCGAGCACGATCAGCTTGCAGGTCTGGGCATCAACGCCAGTAGTCATCAACTTGCTGGTGGTGGCAATGACTGGGTAACGCTCTTCTGGGTTGATGAAGTTGTCCAGCTCGGCTTTGCCTTCCTGGTCATCCCCGGTAATGCGCATGACGTATTTGCGGTTCTCGGCAATACGCTCCGGGTTGAGGTTCACCAGCGCCTGGCGCATGCGCTCGGCGTGGTTGATGTCGTCGCAAAAGATGATGGTCTTCTGGAATGGATCGGTGGCTTTGAGAAACTCGGTGACCTTTTGCGCTACCAGTTGGGTGCGCGCCTCGATTACTAAGGTGCGGTCCATGTCCTTGAGGTTGTAGATGCGGTCTTCGATCAGCTCGCCATTTTTGTCGAGCATGCCCTTGGGCGGCCGCCAGCCTTGTAGATCTTTGTCAAAGTCGATGCGCACCACTTTATAGGGGGCGAGGAAGCCGTCTTCGATGCCCTGCTTGAGGGTGTAGCTGTACACCGACTCACCGAAGTAGGTGATGCTGGACACCTCTTTGGTTTCCTTCGGCGTGGCGGTGAGGCCGACATGGGTGGCGCTGGAAAAGTAGTCGAGAATCTCGCGCCAGGCGGAATCCTCGGCGGCGCTGCCACGATGGCATTCGTCGATCACGATGAGGTCAAAGAAATCGCGGGAGAACTGCTTGTAGATATTCATTTCTTCTTCAGTGCCGGTCACGGCCTGATAGAGCGAAAGGTAGATCTCGTAAGACGTGTCTATTTGGCGTTTGGCGATCTTGGTCATCGCCTGGCCGAAGGGTTTGAAGTCGTTATTCTTGGTCTGGTCGACCAGGATGTTGCGGTCGGCCAGGAAGAGGATTCGTTTTTTCTGCTTGGACTTCCACAGCCGCCAGATAATCTGGAAGGCGGTGTAGGTCTTGCCTGTACCGGTGGCCATTACCAACAGGATGCGTGACTGCCCCTTGGCCACGGCCTCAACGGTACGGTTGATCGCGTTGGTTTGGTAATAACGCGGCATGCGTCCAGAGCCATCATCGTAGTAGGGCGACTCGACTTTTTTACGGGCATCACCGTTCAAACCTTTCCATTGGCAATAGCGCTGCCACAGCTCGTCAGGGGAGGGGAACTGGTCAAGGTTCAGCTCAGTTTCGACCTGTGTACCGGTGCCGGTACGGTCGTGGAATAGAAAGCCATCACCGTTACTGGAGAACACGAACGGTACGTCCAGTGACTCGGCATAACCGAGGGCTTGCTGCATGCCGGAGCCGATATCGTGTTTGTTGTCTTTCGCTTCTATGACAGCGATCGGCAGGTTGGTCTGGTGATAGAGAATAAAGTCGGCACGGCGGGATTCGCCACGGCTATGCAATTTGCCACGGACGATGATGCGTCCCTTGGTAAAGCTGACTTCTTCGCGTACTTGCTTCTGGATATCCCAGCCGGCTAACAGGATCGCAGGCGCGATGAACTTGGTGCAAATGTCCCGCTCGGTAAGCGACTTTTTGTCCATACCCCAATTCCCTTTCAAGCCGGCATGATCGCTCGATCCCAGCAGTGCTGACCTTATTTGATAGGCGTAAATGTACCTTGAATAGCACTGCTTGGGTGAAGTGCAGCTGCTCCCCCTCTCATAGCGCTTTAAGGCGTCAGGTGCTGCGCAGTTAGTGAGATCAAAAACAGCGCGGTGGTCAGTGGTTGCGAAGTCTTGATATCTACTTATCCACCACTACGGTGGATACATCTGTGGATAAAGCTCTACGCGCATTAAGATACATGACTGCGATGTGTTGATCAAAAAACAATCAAAATCAGGGCCAATTGCGCAGCTTGACGCCAACGCCGAATTGACCCACGTGCTGACGCAAGACTGACCCACCTCCAAATCTACACAAACTCAGCAAAGGCAATGGTTCGCGAGGAACAGACTGGATCAGTGACATCTCGGCAACTGGGTCAATTTGCCGTCGGTGCCAACAGTCAGTGGTTGCGAAGTCTTGAATCTAGTTATCCACCGAAACGGTGGATACCACTGTGGATAACGCTCTATGCGCCTCAAGAAGCATGACTGTATGAGTTGATCAACAAACAATCAAAATGAAGGCCAAGTGTGCAGCCCCTCAGCCGTACAGAATTGTCCCGCCTCGCCGCAAGAAGCCTCATCGAACACGTTGTAAACCTGCTTTTTGCACTGTTAACCACTGCGGTTAACACGGTAAAAAATAGTTTTCACTCGCACCAGAGTGGCTGATGTTCAGTCACACAGACTCACCCCTCTCCGAAATTTGAAATTAAGAAATCGTATAGTTTGTCAGTTCGTTTCCAAATGTAGTGCCTACACGGGTGGTTTAAAACATGCGGCCCTGCTGCTGGCCTAAACTTATCTTCCGAAAGACAAGCCACTACCATCTTCGGAGACATGCGAAATTGATCAGCTATTTCACGATTGAATACATACTTTTCACGAAATTGCTTAAGCGCGGATGGCTTGACCATACGCTGCTTGCCAACGACCACATGCGCAAGTAGACCATTGTTAATCATCGCATAAACTACATTGTCTTTAACGCCTAATACGCTAGCAACCTCCCGGGCACTCAGAGATTTCGTTGTATGATGTTTTTTTAGCCATTGACACTTCCAAGAAAAATAGTCACTTGCAATTAATTTATAACCAGCAAATGATGTGTCTTCCGTACCGCCATACAACACCACTTCCCCTCTTATAACAGATTTTATAAAATCTAAAAACTGAGTCTCCTCTCGCAGATGAAAAGTTAGAATCTTACGTATTGTAAGACACTCATCACCATCAGTTGTCATAGCCGACAACGAAAATTTATTGAGAAATTTATCACAGTCTAGAATCCATGGAGCTTGAGATTTAGTATTTGAACGATAGCCAACAAGTAAATCACCGTTAACGAGTGATCTAATTCTACGTTCATTGATCCCCAACTGCTTTGCGGCATCCTTCAAGCTTCGTGACCTGGCAGCATTCTCCACAAAAGCTTTAGCTTCTTCAATATCTACTACAGTGGATATTTTTCCGCAGTCATGACGGAGTGTGCTGGATGAGACAAGCCCCTTTTCCAGAAGTACTTTAATTTTTGAGGGAGCCAATCCTAGAGAGTTAGCAACCGCTTTTATCGGTTTCCAACGATGAGATTGAATGGTCTCAGATGAAAATGTAGTAGCCTTGGGATTGAGCGGTCCTCGCCAGTTTGAAAGTAAGTAATTCTCAAATTCCTCCCGAAGAAAATCGTAGGCATCGCTTTTCAGTTTCTGGAAAGAAATCCGGTATATTTTGCTATAACAGGTCTTTGGGTGCCATTTGTCGTTACCTACACTACCTTGGCAAATATACAAATAGTCGTAAAATGAACCAGGCCAGCCAAAAGCAATTTCCCCCGCGCTGTGGCTGATTTTGGAGAGTTCTGATGACATGAACACGTCATTACACCTTTTCCCCTTAAGATTTGAAACAATGAAACCTAGATTTAGAAACAGCTCATGCAAATTCAAAATCGATAGCTTGCACAAAATAGAATCATTCAGCGGAGGCCTGGAAAGCGCCCGATTTTCCAATAACTTTGAGAAACAAACATCTGAAGTCGAGGCCAGCGAGCAAGTTTGATTTTTACGAATGTCCCGATGACATAAACTGCACCGAAATGTGGTAAATGCCGCAAAACATAACCTCATCCCGCAGTGATGACAGGTATCAACCAATTGCATCGAATGCTCAACACAAAAATTATAAAGCTTAAGCCCCCACACGTACTTCCAATATCGCCCCTCACTTAAACATTTCGGACAATGCTTTGGGCAGTACGCTGACAGAGGATCAAGGCTGCCTCTGGTTTTGCTTAACGCTTTAATCGAAGAAACCCATACGAAGGGCACATCGTTTTTTCTGTAAAACGACTCCACCTCTTCATCGGTTAACTCCCTGCACTTCTTTATCAGAAAAGAATGAGAAAAACCATTGGCAGTGGCTAAACGGCCTAAGAATCCGACCAGGCTTTCATCATGATGCGGGAGCACTTTTACTGGCAAATTAAGCATATTATCCTCAAAGTGGTCGCTAGAAGAACCTAGCGCCCCACCAACGTTACTTAATTATTTCGTAAGGCTCATCTGGAGCAATCAACGGCTGGTAATTAAACTCAGCATCAAACGGGTTGCGATTCCTTGGGGCCAATTGCCAGACTTCATCTTTGAATGCTGTACCCAATGCGGCAAGATTTACACCATCGAATTGTCCTCTCCTCACCAAACGAACCGCTCTTTCCAATACTTTTACGAGATAGTCCAATATGCCAAAGGAAGCGAAATAGAGCCTCTGTATCATGTCATCGGTTACTAAACTCACTGAGTCGACTGCCATCATTTTTTGCAGGGCCTTTATAACTCCAGCAAATTCTGGCCAAAATTCGCTGCCTGGTTCGAATGGCACAAGGGTGTACGATGCAGAAAACCTCCTGCGAAATTGGGAATTAGCTTTTTTTAAGCGTTCTAGGCGTGTCATTCCGATCAACACAACGGATACTTCCGAAGTATTCAACAAGCTCTTTATCCAGTCCCCCGCCTCGAGCATATCGCTATACTTATAGTCCACCAAGTGTTGAGCTTCATCCAAAATAACGAGTTCTACATTCAAGTTTTTCAACAATGTAACCACACGAGAAAATTTTGCCTCGGCTGACTCACTATTGGTATTCGCATAGGGGTCTTTCAGAGCTTTCAGTAACGTAGAACCGAGATTCTTTTTCGTAGGTCCAGATGGCATATCCAAATACAGAATAGGTAAGCGTTCCATTTCAATAGCACGTTCGGTATTCACTGAATCAACGTACTTCTTCACTAAAGCACTTTTTCCAACACCACTTGGACCCATGAGGAGAAATCCCTGATTGGTCCCCGTTCGTAGGTTTTCGTTATGGATATCCATTAGCCTTGAAGCGGCTGCCCTCGCTATTGAGGTATTTATGAAAACGTTTCGGAGGGAAGTATCATCAATACCATTCAATGACTCGTTCATTTCACACCCTCCTGTCTAGCCAGGATTGGCGGCTCGTGGTTTCGACGACCAGGTCAGGGATTTCAGATAGATTCGCCCCAATTGGTATAGGCACATTCTCGAGCACCGTGGCAGAGTCGATAGGCGCTACCGGTACACCACTTCGATGACGAGCCAAAGCAGCATTTCGGCGTCGATCAGAAAGCCGCTTGGAGTCTTTAGCACGCTGAATGTCCTGTTGTATTTCCCGCGAAGCGCGGAGGAGGGCATCTACATCGGGATTGAGAACGCCACTCTGACGGAGTTGCTTTTTAGCCTCGTTGTACAAGTCTCGGCTCACACCAACCAGGCGCTTATCTTTACAGGGCACTTGGAAAAATATTTTTCGCAGGTCGTCATACACCCAAACGTGACCCATATCATCACGGTAACGGGCGTCTACAGAAAACGGGTTGTTGTGCTGTAGTTTCATATCCGCGAGCAAATCCGAGTGATAATACTGGCCGCCAACCTCGATACCATAGTGATGTAACTTCGGGTTTTTTCGGCAGGCAAGGATTGCTTCCAGTGCGTCCAGGTCTACAGGCATCTGAAGCACGGCCTTAGCCTCTGCCCCACGCCACACCTGGTCAGGTGTTCTGTCCTCCAACCCCCGATGTGGGCTCTGATGATAGATATCCACAATCCATTTCATTACCAATGCGTCGAGATCTTCGAATGTGAGGCATGCGTTGGCCACTGAGTCGTACTCTCCCTTCTCCTCAATATTCGCAAAAGTGGTCCCGGGCAATCGATGGACGAACCCCCGCGCAGTGGTACCAAAAAATCGCTCCACTGCGCCCTTCATTTGTGGCCCGCGCGACCTGGGGTACAAAACTTCAATTCCCAAATCATCGAAAGCCACCATCAGGTCTCCTGCATGGAACTCCGCCGCATTGTCAGGAACAATCTGACGGGGAAGCCCTTGCGCCGGCCAACTGCAAACCACTTTTGGATAGTTCTGGAGTAATGCTTCCTTGGGACAAATGGCTTTTTCGATCACCGTCAGCACGCTCTCCGTATTGGGAGCTGCAAAATGCAGGAGATAAGCCATCACCATTCGGGAAAAACGGTCCAGAACCACCGTCAAATAAGGCCGACCGATTACTAGACCCGTCTCAGGGTCAATCAGCATTACATCCAAGTGGGTGTGGTCGATTTCCCAGCGATGACATAGTCCAGATACCTGAAGCTGACCAATTGCACGCCGGTGTTTTTGATTGGCCGTATGCTTGCCTAATCTGGCGGAGTCGACCAAATATGGGTCTAGCCTTTGTATATATCGATACACCGTCATGCTAGAGGGACAAGATAAATGTTGAGCACTCAACTTTTTCAGATTGTGCTCTTTAATCCTGCCTTTGAATTCTTCAATGACTGTGGTAACCGGCTCCCTAGTATCATTCAAGTAATGCTCGTTAATCACACCCAAGAGCAACTCTTCGAGCTCCCCATATATTAATCGGTGGCGACCTTTTTGCTCATGCAGCGGAACTAGCGCTGTGACAGACTTCCATTTATATCTGCTTAACCAGCGTTTAACAGTATCAACAGAAGGCGCCTTGGCACTGCTTTTAACTTCCTCCCACACAGAGGCGATGACCTCCTTGAGTTCTTCCTTTCCAGGAAGCTTTCCAGAGTAGGCCAGCAGGGCTTCTACGTATGGTCGCCGTCTTAAAGCCTCCTCCTTATGCTCAGGCAGATAAGTGGAAAGGTCTCGTGGCGCATTTTTTTGAAGCGGAATATATCCGAGCTTTGGTTGATCAGGAGTTACACATATTGATCGTTGAACATAGCCCACATAAAAGTCTTTCTCCTTCATTAGAACGGGCTCGCCCAGCTCATCCGCAAAATTAAGCCGCCGATCCACAAGGCGTGATCGAAATACCAGGTACCGATCATTCATTGTTACAGCCAAGCCTGGTTTAAGAGTAAAAATCTGCATGGCGATGCCCTCCCTCAATGTAGATAGGAGATTTAGAACTGAGCGTTTTTTCCAGATCGACACCAATTTTCCCGAGGCCCAAAAGGCGCCAAGCCTGAGCTTCACCCACTACCAAGCACAGTTCCGCGATGGTCTGTGGGCTTTCGATCTTGATCCGTGAGAAAAGGCCCAGCCACTGAGGCGTCGTGAGGCTAGGCCCGCGGCGATGGTAGAGAATCTCCAGCACTGTGGTGCTCCGCGGCTCAGCCCAAATAACTTCATCTGTTACCACTTCGAAGCGACGGTTCGTGACACTGAAATGGGTCGCGGCTGCATCCAAACGAGCGGCTGTGGCGTGATTTTTCGTGTGCGGTGCTGGCTTGATTTCCACCCAAATCCTATTGCCGTCATACAGTTCTACTTCGACATCTGGTACGTACTGAGCAGGCTCGCCTTCGATTTCGAAAGACTCACGAACCGGCTGCACTTCATAGCTGCGCACGTCCGGTGAAAGCTCCAGCAAACGGAAAAATCCACTTTCCAGGATTGATTCAAAGGGTACGGAATGGCCATTCTTGAGGGACGGGAAGTACCCTCTGAAATGCCAAGATCTTCGGGTGACAACCTTGCGTACTGCCATGTCACTTTCCTCTAAGCGATCGAGTTTCCGAGCGGCACGGGGCGTGGCGCTCAACAGGAACGTAGGAGTTTCCTGAAGAGAACACTCCCCCCTCGAGATCACTCGCTACAGTCGAAATGATGGGAAGGGATTGACAGGGCAAGAAAAAAAGAAGAAATTGCGCGTGTTGTGGTCTAAGCAACGACGCGCTGGGTTTGCTCTTTCTGTTGCCCTATCAGCCCTAAGCTGAGGTTTTCTACATTTGGTTTGCTCCTTTTGTAGTGAAAATAGAGATCAGTACTTAGCGTAAGCGACTTATGATTTTGCTCGAACAAAATCGTTTAAGTGCTTGAATAAAGCGAGCTTCCGGAAACGGAGCTCGCTTTATTTTTAACCGCCCGATTCTAATCCAGTCTATTAAACCGCGCAAACTTTCGCGCGGCAGATTTTCATTCAGAAAACCCTAAACCTAATAGGGAAATCACAGACAAACTTACGTCGAATGATTAACAACTAACACTAATAGGATTAGTCTTACGTGTAGTCGACATAAGTTGTAGATAGTTAGTATCGGCTTTTTGCGCTCAACGAAGTTTTCGCCTCATGAGTTGAGCTGTCGCACAAATGCCCTCACCCATGACTTAGCGGCTTCTATCGCCCAGCTGTAAACCTGCGCCATGCCAGGGCATGCGTAAATTTCTTCAGTAGCCCTCCAGCATTTCCCCAAAACTGAACACCTTCAAACGCTAACCACCACGCGGTCCCACTGAATTGCTTCCGACACATTTCTCCAGCCGAAACGCCTATCGGAATTCCCAGCACGATCACGTCATCGGTGATGATCCCAATGAATCTTGGGGAATGAAGGCGAGGCGCCTATACGAGAAATTGTCAGTCTGCATGAACTGCTCAATCCAACGGGCAGGGCTCTTGGGCGAGGAGGGCTCCAGCTAGCTCCTCAAAAAAAAGGCCAACCCGCGTGGGTTGGCCTTTTTTCAAGCGCGGCGAAGCAGCATATTGTGATTTTCAGCAGCTTTTTTGTGATCCTACAACCGGGATCAGAAGTCCAGGTTGGACACCGCCAGGGCGTTGCTTTCGATGAAGTCACGGCGAGGTTCGACCGCATCACCCATCAGGGTGTTGAAGATCTGGTCTGCGCCAATGGCGTCTTCGATGGTCACTTTGAGCATCCGGCGCTGGCTTGGGTCCATGGTGGTTTCCCACAGCTGATCCGGGTTCATTTCGCCCAGACCTTTGTATCGCTGGATGGTGTGACGCTTGGTGCTTTCAGCCATCAGCCATTCAAGGGCTTCCTTGAACTCGGTCACCGGCTTCTTGCGCTCGCCACGCTGGATGTACGCGCCGTCGTCCAGCAGGGTGCTCAGTTGAGCGCCCAGGGAAACCACGGTCTTGTAGTCGTTGCTGCCGAAGAAGTCGCGGTTGAAGGTGACATAGTTGGACAGGCCGTGTGAGATCAATTCGACCTCTGGCAGCCAGACGCCACGCTCACGGTCTTCACGCAGGCTGGCCTTGTAGACCAGACCCGACTTCTCGACGGTGCGCAGACGCACTTCGTACTGAGCCAGCCAATCTTGCATCGCTGCGTGATCGGACAGTTGCTCCATGCTCACCGCTGGCAGGTAGATGAAGTGCTCGGTCAGCTCCTGTGGATACAGGCGCGACAGACGCTTGAGGGTCTTCATCACCAGACGGAAGTCATTCACCAGACGCTCAAGCGCTTCACCGGAGATACCAGGTGCTTCTTCGTTCAGGTGCAGGCTCGCATCTTCCAGGGCCGACTGCGTCATGTACTCTTCCATGGCGTCGTCGTCTTTGATGTATTGCTCTTGCTTGCCTTTCTTGACCTTGTACAGCGGTGGCTGAGCGATGTAGATGTAGCCGCGTTCGATCAGCTCCGGCAACTGACGGAAGAAGAAGGTCAGCAGCAGGGTACGGATGTGCGAACCGTCGACGTCAGCATCGGTCATGATGATGATGTTGTGGTAACGCAGCTTGTCGATGTTGTACTCGTCGCGGCCGATACCGCAGCCCAGCGCGGTGATCAAGGTACCCACTTCTTGCGAAGAGATCATCTTGTCAAAACGCGCCTTCTCGACGTTCAGGATCTTGCCCTTCAGCGGCAGGATGGCCTGGGTCCGACGGTTACGTCCCTGCTTGGCGGAGCCGCCAGCAGAGTCACCTTCCACGAGGTACAGTTCGGAAAGGGCAGGGTCTTTTTCCTGGCAGTCAGCCAGTTTGCCCGGCAGGCCGGCGATATCCAGCGCGCCTTTACGGCGGGTCATTTCACGGGCTTTACGCGCCGCTTCACGAGCACGCGCCGCATCGATCATCTTGCCGACGACCAGCTTGGCTTCGTTCGGGTTTTCCAGCAGGAAGTCGGAGAAGTACTTGCCCATTTCCTGTTCGACAGCGGTCTTCACTTCGGAAGACACCAGCTTGTCTTTGGTCTGGGAGCTGAACTTCGGATCCGGTACTTTCACCGAAATGATCGCGGTCAGGCCTTCACGGGCATCGTCACCGGTGGTCGCGACTTTGTGCTTCTTCGCCAGACCTTCGGCTTCGATGTAGGTATTCAAGTTACGCGTCAGTGCGGAACGGAAACCCACCAGGTGAGTACCGCCATCGCGCTGTGGAATGTTGTTGGTGAAACACAACAGGTTCTCGTTGAAGCTGTCGTTCCACTGCAGGGCGATTTCCACGCCGATACCGTCTTCGCGCTGAATGTTGAAGTGAAACACCTGGTTGACCGCAGTCTTGTTGGTGTTCAGGTATTCAACGAACGCTCGCAGGCCGCCTTCGTACTTGAACAACTCTTCCTTGCCGCTGCGCTCATCCTTGAGGACGATGCCGACACCGGAATTGAGGAAGGACAGTTCGCGAATCCGCTTGGCCAGGATGTCCCAGCTGAAGTGGATATTCTTGAAGGTTTCAGCCGATGGCTTGAAGTGAATCTGGGTGCCCGTGGTTTCGCTCTCACCAACGATTTTCATCGGCTCTTGCGGAACACCGTGGACGTAAGTCTGTTCCCAGATCTTGCCACTACGGCGAACGGTCAGGACCAGTTCTTTGGACAGTGCGTTCACCACCGACACACCTACACCGTGCAGACCGCCGGATACTTTGTAGGAGTTATCGTCGAACTTACCGCCGGCATGCAGCACGGTCATGATGACCTCGGCTGCCGAAACGCCTTCTTCTTTGTGCACGTCTACCGGGATGCCACGACCGTTGTCACGAACGGTGATGGACTCATCCGGGTGGATGATGATGCTGATGTCGTCGCAGTGGCCGGCGAGAGCTTCGTCGATCGAGTTATCGACCACCTCGAACACCATGTGGTGCAGACCGCTGCCATCGTCGGTGTCACCAATATACATACCGGGACGTTTGCGTACGGCATCCAGGCCTTTCAGCACTTTAATGCTCGTTGAGTCGTACGTATTTTCTTCGCTCAATGCCTTCACTCCCGATGGTCGTGGATCTGGGTGATACGGCCCTGTTCCACGTGGAACAGAGCAACTGGCGTTTCCGTCTGCCAGCCTTCCCTCAATAATTCGTGATCTACACAGGTTATAAATACCTGGCAGCGTAAGTCTTCCAACAAGCGGCAAAGCGCGCGACGGTGGTGCTCGTCCAGCTCGGACGGCAAGTCATCCACCAGATAAATACACTGACCGCGTCGAGCCTGGCTGACCAAGTGACCTTGGGCAATCCGTAATGCGCAAACCACCAACTTCTGCTGGCCACGGGACAAGATATCCGCAGCGTTATGCGCGCCCAGTCTGAGCCGCAAATCAGCACGTTGTGGTCCGGCCTGGGTATGCCCCATTTGCTGGTCCCGCTGAAGAGACCCGGCGAGCACAGCACTCAGTTCACGGTCTTTGTCCCAGCCGCGGTAATAGCTGAGCGTCAAGCCTTCAAGCTCAACCAGATCGCTCAAGGTTTGTTCAAAGACTGGTTTCAAGGCTTTGATATAAGCGCGGCGGTATTCATCAATTTCAGCGCTGGCCTGGCACAGTTCCCTGTCCCAAACCGCTTGCGAAACGGCGTCAAGTGTACCATGCCGCAGCCAAGAGTTTCTCTGGCGCAGGGCCTTCTGCAAGCGCTGCCAGGTTGACATGAAGCGCGGTTCCACGTGGAACACACCCCAGTCGAGAAACTGTCGGCGAATCTTCGGCGCACCTTCCAGCAATCGAAAGCTGTCCGGATTGATCAGTTGCAGTGGCAGGATCTCGGCCAGTTGCGCGGCGCTGCGCGCGTTCTGCCCATCGATACGGATCTGGAATTCGCCTTGTCGATCCCGTGAGATGCCCAAAGCGCTATGCCCACCCTCCGCCAGTTCAACCTGGCCAAATACCGTACAGGCAAGCTGTTCGTATTGAATGACCGGCAACAGACGGGTGCTGCGAAACGAACGGGCAAGCCCCAGCAGATGGATGGCTTCCAGAACACTGGTTTTGCCGCTGCCGTTGGCGCCGTAAAGAATATTGATGCGGGGGGAGGGGGAGAAGGTCACCGGGTGCAGATTGCGCACCGCGGTGACCGAGACGCGACTTAAGGACATCTAGCTTCTGCTGAGCATGATTACAGACGCATCGGCATGACAACGTAGGCCGAGTCGTCGTTATCCGATTCCTGCACCAGCGCGCTGCTGTTGGAGTCGGACAGGATCAGACGAACCTGCTCGGTGGTCATCACGCCCAGTACGTCGAGCAGGTAGCTCACGTTGAAGCCGATTTCCAGAGAGCCGCCGTTGTATTCAACGCCCACTTCTTCTTCCGCTTCTTCCTGCTCCGGGTTGTTCGCCTGGATCTTCAGCTGACCGCTGGCCAGTTGCAGACGGATACCACGGTACTTCTCGTTGGACAGAATGGCGGTACGGCTGAACGCTTCACGCAGAGCCTGACGATCGCCTAGTACCAGCTTGTCGCCGCCTTTAGGCAGAACACGCTCGTAGTCCGGGAATTTTCCGTCGACCAGCTTCGAAGTAAAGGTGAACTCACCGGTGGTGGCGCGGATGTGGTGCTGACCCAGCACGATGCTGACATTGCCGTCCGGCTCGGTGAGCAGGCGTGCCAGTTCGAGGATACCTTTGCGCGGCACGATGACCTGGTGACGATCCGGCTGACCGATATCGGCCTGCATCGAGCACATCGCCAGACGGTGACCGTCGGTGGCTACGGCGCGGATCACGCCAGCGGAGACTTCCAGCAGCATGCCGTTGAGGTAGTAACGCACGTCCTGCTGGGCCATGGCGAAGCTGGTGCGCTCGATCAGACGGCGCAGCTTGCTCTGCTCCAGGCTGCAGGTCAGCGAACCCGGACCTTCTTCTACGGTAGGGAAGTCGTTGGCCGGCAGTGTCGACAGGGTGAAGCGGCTACGGCCAGCCTTGACCACAAGCTTCTGCTCATCGACCTTGATGTCGATCAGCGCATCGTTCGGCAGGCTTTTGCAGATGTCCATCAGCTTGCGCGCCGGCACGGTGATGGAACCCGGATCCGCCGGCTCTTCGAGTTGAACACGACCAACCAGCTCGACTTCCAGGTCGGTACCGGTCAGCGACAATTGCTGGCCTTCGACAACCAGCAGCACGTTGGAAAGTACCGGCAAGGTCTGTCGGCGTTCGACGACGCCTGCGACCAGTTGCAGGGGTTTCAACAGGGCTTCGCGTTGAATGGTGAAATGCATGGTCTAGTCCCTTGCCTTAATAAGCTGCGCTGGTGTTCATCAAGTGGTCAGCGTACGCAGCAGGTTCTTGTAGTCCTCGCGGATGTCCGCGTCGGATTCCTTAAGTTCGTTGATCTTGCGGCACGCGTGCAAGACCGTTGTATGGTCGCGACCGCCAAACACATCACCGATTTCCGGCAGGCTGTGGTTGGTCAGTTCCTTGGACAACGCCATGGCGACCTGACGCGGACGAGCGACCGAACGCGAACGGCGTTTGGACAGCAAGTCGGAGATTTTGATCTTGTAGTACTCGGCGACAGTGCGCTGAATGTTATCCACAGAGACCAGTTTATCCTGCAACGCCAACAAGTCCTTAAGGGATTCGCGAATCAGCTCGATGGTGATATCGCGGCCCATGAAGTGCGAGTGGGCGATCACGCGCTTGAGCGCGCCTTCCAGCTCACGGACGTTGGAGCGAATGCGTTGGGCAATGAAGAACGCGGCGTCGTGAGGCAGTTCGACTTTGGCCTGATCGGCCTTCTTCATCAGGATCGCCACACGGGTTTCCAATTCCGGCGGCTCTACCGCTACGGTCAGGCCCCAGCCAAAGCGGGATTTGAGGCGCTCTTCAAGGCCTTCGATTTCTTTCGGGTAGCGGTCACTGGTAAGAATGACCTGTTGGCCGCCTTCAAGCAGGGCGTTGAAGGTGTGGAAAAACTCCTCCTGGGAACGCTCCTTGCGGGCGAAGAACTGAATGTCATCGATCAGCAACGCATCCACCGAACGGTAGAAGCGTTTGAACTCGTTGATCGCGTTCAGTTGCAGGGCCTTGACCATGTCCGCCACGAAACGCTCGGAATGCAGGTACACCACCTTGGCATTCGGGTTCTTCTTTAATAGATGGTTACCCACAGCGTGCATCAAGTGGGTTTTACCCAGGCCGACGCCACCATAAAGGAAGAGCGGGTTGTAACCATGCTTGGGGTTATCTGCCACCTGCCAGGCGGCGGCGCGCGCCAACTGGTTGGATTTACCTTCAACGAAGTTCTCGAAGGTAAAAGTGCGGTTCAGGTAACTGGTGTGCTTGAGCGCACCTTCGACCTGCACGGTACGTTGCTCGGCACGAACCGGAGCCTGTTGCGAGCTCGCACCGGCCATCGGGTCGAAGCTGTCACGGGAAGGTTCTTCCTCGGTGACCTCAGCTACTTTTTGCGTGGCACGTTTGGTCGAAGCCGCGGCAGGTGCCGGCGACGGCGGACTGGCGGGGGCTTGTGCAGCCTGGGCCTGGGAAGCCGCAGCAGCCAGGGGAGCGTTTGGCGCGGCACGGGGTGCCGAACTGCGTTTACTGCCTATTAATAAGGAAAGCGCAGGCGCCATGCCATTGCCGTGCTCATCGAGCAACTCGAGAACACGCCCCAGGTACTTTTCGTTGACCCAGTCCAGAACAAAACGATTGGGCGCATAGACACGCAATTCGTCGCCTTCGGCTTCGACCTGTAGTGGACGGATCCAAGTGTTGAATTGTTGGGCAGGCAGCTCATCGCGCAGAAGCTCCACGCACTGCTGCCAAAGTTCCACTGACACGGATATCCCCTAAGTTGAAAGCCGGTGAGGCAAAAACAAGCGGCCATTGTAGCGACCAGACGCCGACTTATCCACACGAAGGTGGTTCATCGACCAAGAAGAATCACCGTTTCATACGCAAAAAAGGCGACCAGTGGTCTGTGCATAAGCTCTGTGGATAACCGGGGTTAAGGTCATTGCACAAGTGGGGGCGAAACTCGGTGGATAACCTGCCTGTGGATAAGTCCTCCTTTCACACACAGGTTATCCGACAGCGCAGCACAGGCTGAACACCGTTTTCCACTGTAGTTGTCATTCTCTGTACATCAGGTAAAACAAGGGCTGAATAGACTTATCCACAGAAGGATGCGGGCCTAGCTTTTATAAGCTTTACAGAAAAGCTTTAAATACTTTCCTTTCTTATTTTTATATTTACCGGCGGTTCGTGCAGCACAAAACGTCTGGAGATCTATTTATAAGGAAACGTTGGTTGGAAATTGACCTGAAGGCTTGCTTTCTCTAGAATCCCCGGTCTCTTAAAACGGGGGCCATTCCGGCCCGTTGTGGACGAACCAGGTAACACGACAATGAAACGTACTTTCCAACCAAGCACTATCAAACGCGCTCGTACCCACGGTTTCCGTGCTCGCATGGCTACCAAGAACGGTCGTGCCGTCCTGTCGCGTCGTCGCGCCAAAGGTCGTGCGCGTCTGGCAGTTTGATAATCCGGCACTGGAGGTGAGTCAGGACTTCAGTCGGGAAAAGCGTCTGCTTACCCCCCGGCAATTCAAGGCAGTCTTTGACTCCCCTACCGGCAAGGTTCCGGGGAAAAATCTCCTGCTCCTTGCGCGCAACAACGATCTTGATCACCCCCGTCTCGGGTTGGTTATCGGGAAAAAGAGCGTAAAGCTCTCCGTCGAGCGCAATCGCCTCAAACGTCTGATGCGCGAATCGTTTCGCCTGAACCAGGATTCTCTGGTCGGCTGGGACATTGTTATCGTCGCGCGCAAAGGTTTGGGCGACGTAGAAAACCCCGAATTGATTCAGCATTTCGGCAAACTCTGGAAACGTCTGGCTCGCAGTTCGCCAGTACCAGCAGTCAAAACCGAAACTGTAGGGGTAGACAGTCCAGATGCGTAAACTGGCACTCGTTCCGATCCAGTTTTATCGCTATGCCATTAGTCCCCTGATGGCCAGTCACTGTCGTTTCTACCCCAGTTGTTCCTGCTACGCGTTAGAAGCCATCGAAAATCATGGCCTTCTTCGCGGTGGCTGGCTGACCTTTCGTCGTTTAGGTCGCTGTCATCCGTGGAATCCCGGTGGTTATGACCCGGTTCCACCTATCCCTACCTCCCGTTCTTCTTCGATGGCCGAGTAATCATGGATATCAAACGCACGATCCTGATCGTCGCCCTGGCAATCGTGTCCTACGTTATGGTTCTTAAATGGAACCAGGACTATGGCCAGGCTGCCCTGCCGACTCAGAATGTTGCCACCAATACGACTGCATCGGGCCTGCCGGATACGGCATCTGGCTCCAACGCTTCCGCTAGTGACGACATTCCACGTGCTGCAAGCGACACCAGCGCACCTGCCGAAACGCCGGTGGCTGTGAGCAAGGACCTCATCCAGATCAAAACGGATGTACTGGATCTGGCTGTCGACCCACAAGGTGGCGATGTTGCCCAGCTGACCCTGCCGCTGTATCCGCGTCGTCAGGATCACCCGGAAATTCCGTTCCAGCTGTTCGATAACGGCGGCGAACGTACTTACCTGGCACAAAGCGGTCTGATCGGCACCAACGGTCCGGATGCAAATCCGGCCGGTCGTCCGGTTTATTCCTCGGAGAAGAAGGTTTATCAGCTGGCTGACGGTCAAGACCAATTGGTCGTGGACCTGAAGTTCAGCAAGGACGGCGTCAACTACATCAAGCGTTTCACCCTGAAACGCGGCCTGTATGACGTAACCGTTTCCTACCTGATCGACAACCAGAGCGCCCAGCCCTGGACCGGTGCGATGTTCGCCCAGTTGAAGCGCGACGCCAGCGCTGATCCTTCGTCGACCACGGCTACCGGCACCGCGACTTACCTGGGCGCCGCCCTGTGGACAAGTTCCGAGCCGTACAAGAAAGTGTCCATGAAGGACATGGACAAGGCGCCGTTGAAAGAAACCGTCACTGGCGGTTGGGTTGCCTGGTTGCAGCACTATTTCGTGACCGCATGGATTCCGGCCAAGGGCGAAAACAACGTCGTCCAGACCCGTAAAGACAGCAAAGGCAACTACATCATCGGCTACACCGGCCCATCGATGAGTGTTGCGCCGGGTGCCAAGGCTGAAACCAGCGCTGTTCTGTACGCCGGTCCGAAAAGCCAGGCTGTGCTGAAAGAGTTGTCCCCAGGTCTGGAACTGACGGTCGACTACGGCATTCTGTGGTTCATCGCCCAACCGATTTTCTGGTTGCTGCAACATATCCACGCCATTGTCGGCAACTGGGGCTGGTCGATCATCTTCCTGACCATGCTGATCAAAGGGATCTTCTTCCCGCTGTCGGCTGCCAGCTACAAATCCATGGCGCGCATGCGTGCAGTGGCACCGAAACTGGCCGCGCTGAAAGAGCAACATGGCGATGACCGGCAGAAAATGTCGCAAGCCATGATGGAGCTGTACAAGAAAGAGAAGATCAATCCGCTGGGTGGTTGCTTGCCAATCCTCGTGCAGATGCCGGTTTTCCTCTCGCTGTACTGGGTTCTGCTGGAAAGCGTCGAGATGCGTCAGGCGCCGTTCATGCTGTGGATTACTGACCTGTCGATCAAGGATCCGTTCTTCATTCTGCCGATCATCATGGGTGCAACCATGTTCATCCAGCAGCAGTTGAACCCGACGCCTCCGGATCCGATGCAGGCCAAGGTGATGAAGCTGATGCCAATCATCTTCACCTTCTTCTTCCTTTGGTTCCCGGCTGGTCTGGTGCTGTACTGGGTAGTGAACAACTGCCTGTCGATCGCCCAACAGTGGTACATCACACGTAAGATCGAAGCGGCTACCAAAGCAGCTGCCTGATTTACACTGTGGATAACCACTCAAAACGCCCCCTAGTGGGGCGTTTTGCTATCTGTCACTTTTGTCTGGATACCGGTTTATGAGCGTTCCTCGTGAAACCATTGCCGCCGTCGCCACCGCTCAAGGTCGCGGCGGTGTAGGCATCGTGCGTATTTCCGGGCCGTTGGCCAGCGTTGCGGCCAAGGCTTTCAGCGGTCGCGAGCTCAAGCCGCGATTTGCCCACTACGGTCCGTTTTTCAGTGAAAACGACGAGGTGCTGGACCAGGGCATTGCCTTGTATTTCCCCGGCCCGAACTCTTTTACAGGCGAAGATGTGCTGGAACTGCAAGGCCATGGCGGTCCGATTGTTCTGGATATGTTGCTCAAGCGCTGCCTGGAACTGGGATGCCGTCTCGCCCGACCGGGAGAATTCAGTGAGCGCGCCTTCCTCAACGACAAACTTGACCTGGCCCAGGCCGAAGCCATTGCCGACCTGATTGAAGCCAGTTCTGCCCAGGCTGCGCGAAACGCGTTGCGCTCCCTGCAGGGTGCTTTCTCGTCACGTGTGCATAACCTCACCGAGCAACTGATCGGCCTGCGCATCTATGTCGAAGCGGCCATCGATTTCCCGGAAGAGGAAATCGACTTCCTCGCTGATGGCCACGTCCTGAGCATGCTCGACAAGGTGCGCGACGAGTTATCCACCGTCATGCGCGAAGCCGGGCAGGGCGCCTTGCTGCGAGACGGCATGACCGTGGTCATTGCCGGTCGTCCGAATGCCGGTAAATCCAGCCTGCTCAATGCACTGGCCGGGCGTGAAGCGGCGATCGTGACCGAAATTGCCGGCACCACCCGTGACGTGCTCCGTGAACATATCCACATCGATGGCATGCCGCTGCACGTGGTGGATACCGCCGGTCTGCGCGATACCGATGATCATGTGGAAAAGATCGGCGTCGAGCGTGCCTTGAAAGCCATCGGCGAAGCGGATCGGGTATTGCTGGTGGTCGATGCTACGGCGCCGGAAGCCCTCGATCCATTCGCACTCTGGCCGGAGTTTCTGGAAATCCGCCCTGATCCGGCGAAAGTGACCCTGATCCGCAACAAGGCCGATCTCACGGGCGAAGCCATTGCATTGGAGGTCCGCGAAGATGGCCACGTCACCATCAGCCTGAGTGCGAAATCCGGTGGTGAGGGCCTGGATCTGCTGCGCGACCATTTGAAAGCCTGCATGGGCTACGAACAAACGTCCGAAAGCAGCTTCAGCGCTCGCCGGCGACACCTTGAGGCGCTACGTCATGCCAGTGCTGCCCTCGAGCATGGCCGTGCCCAATTGACCCTGGCCGGTGCTGGCGAGTTGTTGGCCGAGGATTTGCGCCACGCTCAGCAGTCGCTAGGTGAAATCACCGGTGCTTTCAGCTCTGACGATCTGCTGGGGCGAATTTTCTCCAGCTTCTGTATCGGTAAGTAGCCTTCCTGTTATTCACAGACAGGCCATTCGTGCCTGTCTGCTTTCTCCTTTTCTGAAAAAAACCTCCAGTGCCGAGCGGACTTCATCTGCTTGAGCGGAATTCCTGTACCTGAATTTCGAGCAAACGGCACTTTTCTGTGGATTAAGCCCTGTGAATAACCGTAGCTAAGGTCAGTTGATAACAGGGCTCTAAAACTGAACATAACCGCCTCTGTGGATAACCACCCCTTTCATCCACAGGCTTACACCGGTTATCCAAGGGCCTCATTGGCACATGAACACAGGGTTTTGAATCTCTGTACACATTGAAAACAAAGGCCTGTATCAATCTATCCACAGAAATGTATGTGCATAGAAATAAACATAAAAACAAAGATTTAATAAATTTCTTTCTTTTTAATTTCTATAACTCCGACTTTTCCACAGCTGGTTAAATTTTGTGCAAAGGGTTCTTTAGGAAGGGCGAAGTCCCTATACTTGTCGACCAGGTCCAAAAACCTGAGCTCAAACTATTCCTGAATTACCTACTTAAGCAGGCACGAGGTGCGTGGTGGATTTCCCTTCCCGTTTTGAAGTGATCGTCATCGGCGGCGGTCATGCCGGTACCGAGGCAGCACTGGCCTCAGCACGTATGGGGGTTAAAACCCTGTTGCTGACGCATAACGTGGAAACCCTCGGTGCCATGAGTTGCAACCCGGCCATTGGCGGGATCGGCAAAAGCCATCTGGTCAAGGAAATCGATGCCCTCGGCGGCGCGATGGCCATGGCTACCGATAAAGGCGGTATCCAGTTTCGCGTGTTGAACAGCCGCAAAGGCCCGGCGGTGCGAGCAACCCGCGCACAGGCAGACCGGGTTCTGTACAAGGCCGCTGTCCGTGAAATCCTGGAAAACCAGCCGAACCTGTGGATATTTCAACAAGCCGCTGACGATTTGATCGTCGACCAGGAACAAGTCCGTGGTGTTGTCACGCAAATGGGTCTGCGTTTCCTCGCCGATTCCGTGGTGTTGACCACCGGCACGTTCCTCGGTGGACTTATCCACATCGGTTTGCAGAATTTTTCCGGCGGTCGCGCCGGTGATCCGCCATCGATCGCGCTGGCTCACCGTCTGCGTGAACTGCCATTGCGTGTGGGTCGTTTAAAAACCGGTACTCCGCCGCGTATCGACGGCCGGTCTGTGGATTTCTCGGTGATGTCCGAACAACCGGGTGATACGCCGATCCCGGTGATGTCGTTCATGGGGTCCAAAGAGCAGCATCCGAAGCAAGTCAGCTGCTGGATTACCCACACGAATGCGCGCACCCACGAAATCATTGCCGCGAACCTCGACCGTTCGCCGATGTATTCCGCTGCCGGTGAGATCGAAGGCATCGGCCCGCGTTATTGCCCGTCGATCGAAGACAAGATCCATCGCTTCGCCGACAAGGAAAGCCATCAGGTGTTCATCGAGCCGGAAGGTTTGACCACCCATGAGCTGTATCCGAACGGGATATCCACATCCTTGCCGTTTGACGTGCAATTGCAGATCGTGCAATCGATCCGCGGCATGGAAAACGCGCACATCGTGCGTCCGGGCTACGCGATCGAGTACGACTACTTCGACCCGCGTGACCTGAAGTACAGCCTGGAAACCAAAGTCATCGGCGGTCTGTTCTTTGCCGGGCAAATCAACGGCACAACCGGTTACGAAGAAGCCGGTGCCCAGGGTTTACTCGCTGGAACCAACGCGGCACTGCGCGCGCAAGGCAAAGATGCCTGGTGCCCGCGTCGCGACGAAGCCTACATCGGTGTGTTGGTCGACGACCTGATTACCCTCGGTACCCAAGAGCCGTACCGCATGTTTACGTCCCGCGCCGAGTACCGTCTGATCCTGCGTGAAGACAACGCGGACCTGCGCCTGACCGAAAAAGGTCGCGAACTGGGCCTGGTCGATGACGTGCGTTGGGCCGCTTTCTGCAAAAAACGCGAAAGCATCGAACTGGAAGAGCAGCGCCTGAAAAGCACCTGGGTACGCCCGGGCACCGAACAGGGCGATGCGATTGCTGAAAAATTCGGCACGCCGCTGACTCACGAATACAACCTGCTCAATCTCTTGAGTCGTCCGGAAATCGACTACGCTGGTCTGATCGCCGTGACCGGTGGGGGCGCGGAAGATCCACAGGTCGCCGAGCAGGTCGAAATCAAGACCAAGTACGCCGGTTACATCGATCGTCAACAGGATGAAATCGCCCGCTTGCGCGCCAGCGAAGACACCAAACTGCCTGTGGATATCGATTACACGACTATTTCCGGTCTCTCCAAAGAGATCCAGAGCAAGCTCGGTGCGACCCGTCCAGAGACTTTGGGCCAGGCCTCGCGTATCCCGGGCGTAACGCCGGCAGCCATTTCGCTGTTGATGATTCATTTGAAAAAACGCGGCGCGGGCCGTCAGTTGGAGCAAAGCGCTTGAGTTCGTTGGTCACTTCGCAACACGCAGAAGAGTTATCCACAGGTGCCCGTCAGATTGGCGTCACACTGACAGATACCCAGCACGCACAACTGCTGGGTTACCTGGCCCTGTTGATCAAATGGAACAAGGCTTACAACCTCACCGCTGTGCGTGATCCGGACGAAATGGTTTCCCGTCACTTGCTCGATAGTCTGAGTGTGATGTCGTTCATCGAAAACGGTCGCTGGCTCGACGTCGGCAGTGGCGGCGGCATGCCTGGCATTCCGTTGGCGATCCTGTTTCCCGAGTCCCAGGTGACCTGCCTGGACAGTAACGGCAAGAAAACCCGCTTCCTGACCCAGGTGAAACTCGAACTCAAACTGGATAACCTGCAAGTTATCCACAGTCGCGTCGAAGCGTTCCAGCCTGCCCAGCCGTTCAACGGGATCATTTCCCGGGCGTTCAGCAGCATGGAAAACTTCAGCAACTGGACTCGCCACCTCGGCGATAGCGAAACACGCTGGCTGGCAATGAAGGGCGTTCATCCGGCCGATGAGCTGGTAGCATTGCCGGCAGACTTCCACCTCGATAGCGAACACGCCCTGGCCGTACCTGGTTGCCAAGGCCAACGCCATCTGCTGATACTGCGCCGCACGGCATGATTGGGAACACAAGCAAGAATGGCTAAGGTATTCGCGATTGCGAACCAAAAGGGTGGCGTGGGCAAAACCACCACCTGCATCAACCTCGCAGCATCCCTGGTCGCGACCAAGCGCCGGGTGCTGTTGATCGATCTTGATCCACAGGGCAACGCCACCATGGGTAGCGGTGTGGATAAACATGGCCTGGAAAACTCGGTCTACGACCTGCTGATCGGCGAATGTGACTTGGCCCAGGCCATGCACTATTCCGAACACGGTGGTTACCAGCTGTTGCCGGCCAACCGCGACCTGACCGCGGCCGAAGTGGTGCTGCTGGAAATGCAGATGAAGGAAAGCCGCCTGCGCAGTGCGCTGGCGCCGATCCGGGAAAACTACGATTACATTTTGATCGACTGCCCGCCGTCGCTGTCGATGCTGACCTTGAACGCACTGGTTGCCGCCGACGGGGTCATTATCCCCATGCAGTGCGAGTACTTCGCACTCGAAGGCTTGAGCGACCTTGTGGATAACATCAAGCGTATCTCTGAATTGCTGAATCCGAACCTCAAGGTCGAAGGCCTGCTGCGTACGATGTACGACCCGCGCCTGAGCCTGATGAACGATGTCTCGGCGCAGCTCAAGGAACACTTCGGCGAGCAGCTCTACGACACCGTCATTCCGCGTAACATCCGTCTGGCCGAAGCGCCAAGCTACGGCATGCCGGCGCTGGCGTACGACAAAGCGTCGCGAGGCGCCGTTGCCTACCTGGCATTGGCGGGCGAAATGGTTCGTCGTCAACGCAAAAACTCACGCATCGCCGCTGCTCAGGCAACTTAAGGAATCCCCATGGCCGTCAAGAAACGAGGTCTCGGACGTGGACTGGATGCTCTGTTGAGTGGTCCGACTGTCAGTTCGCTGGAAGAACAAGCGGTGCAGGCCGATCAGCGTGAGCTGCAACACCTTCCCCTGGATCTGCTCCAGCGCGGCAAGTACCAGCCACGTCGTGACATGGATCCGCAGGCGCTCGAAGAGCTGGCGCAGTCGATCAAGGCCCAGGGCGTCATGCAGCCCATCGTGGTTCGCCCGATCGGCAGCGGTCGCTTTGAAATCATTGCCGGCGAACGTCGCTGGCGCGCCAGCCAGCAAGCCGGCCAGGAAACCATCCCGGCGATGGTCCGCGATGTGCCCGATGAAACCGCGATCGCCATCGCACTGATCGAGAACATCCAGCGCGAAGACCTGAACCCGATTGAAGAAGCGGTGGCCCTGCAGCGTTTGCAGCAGGAGTTCCAGCTGACCCAGCAACAGGTGGCCGAGGCTGTGGGCAAGTCCCGGGTGACCGTGGCTAACCTGTTGCGCCTGATTTCCTTGCCGGAAGTCATCAAGACCATGCTGTCCCACGGCGACCTGGAAATGGGTCATGCCCGTGCTTTGCTCGGTTTGCCGGAAATTCAACAGGTCGAAGGGGCGCGACATGTTGTCGCACGCGGGCTGACCGTGCGCCAAACCGAGGCACTGGTTCGCCAGTGGTTGAGTGGCAAACCGGAGCCTGTTGAACCGGCAAAACCGGACCCGGATATTGCCCGTCTCGAACAGCGCCTGGCCGAGCGCCTAGGCTCTGCGGTGCAGATCCGCCACGGTAAGAAGGGTAAGGGGCAGTTGGTGATTGGTTACAACTCCTTGGATGAACTCCAAGGTGTACTTGCACATATCCGCTGAAACATTTCCTCATGTAGCGCGCAGTCGGAAATCACTACCTGACAGTTGAATAGGGGCAGAACCGCCCCTATACTCTGCGCGCATTTTGTCGGCACAAATTATGCCAAGTTAGTGAGTTTCGGCAGCCGACCATTGGGGAGTAAAAGAGATGGAAACCCGCACGCCAAACCGCTTGCCCTTCCATCGCCTGGCAGTTTTTCCGGTGTTAATGGCTCAATTTGTCGTGTTGCTGGTCGCCGCTTTGGCGCTCTGGTACCGATATGGAGTCGTTGCCGGGTACTCGGGACTCTGCGGAGGCCTGATAGCCTTGCTACCCAATGTTTATTTCGCTCACAGGGCATTTCGGTTTTCCGGCGCCCGAGCAGCCCAGTCCATCGTCCGGTCTTTTTATGCCGGCGAGGCAGGCAAACTGATTTTGACGGCAGTGCTGTTTGCACTGGTGTTTGCAGGTGTGAAGCCACTGGCGCCGATTGCAGTATTCGGTGCCTTCGTGCTGACTCAGTCGGTCAGCTGGTTCGCTCCCCTGCTGATGAGAACAAGACTTTCGAGACCTTAGGGCGTTTGAGGCAACCATGGCAGAAACAACCGCTTCGGGCTATATCCAGCACCACTTGCAGAACCTGACCTTCGGTCAGCTCCCTACCGGCGGCTGGGGCTTTGCCCACACCGCAGCAGAAGCCAAGGAAATGGGCTTCTGGGCTTTCCACGTCGATACTCTCGGCTGGTCGGTCGCATTGGGTCTGATTTTCGTTCTCCTTTTCCGCATGGCGGCAAAGAAGGCGACTACCGGTGTTCCTGGTGCTTTGCAGAACTTCGTTGAAGTATTGGTCGAATTCGTCGATGGCAGCGTGAAAGACAGCTTCCATGGCCGTAGCCCGGTGGTTGCACCACTGGCACTGACCATCTTCGTCTGGGTGTTCATGATGAACGCCGTCGACCTGGTACCGGTCGACTGGATTCCTCAGCTGGCCATCCTGATCTCCGGCGACCACCACATCCCGTTCCGTGCCGTGTCGACCACCGACCCGAACGCTACTCTGGCCATGGCCTTCTCGGTGTTCGCGCTGATCATTTTCTACAGCATCAAGATCAAGGGCCTCGGCGGCTTCATCGGCGAGCTGACCCTGCACCCGTTCGGCAGCAAGAACATCTTCGTTCAAGCCCTGCTGATCCCGGTGAACTTCCTGCTGGAATTCGTGACCCTGATCGCCAAGCCGATCTCCCTGGCTCTGCGTCTGTTCGGCAACATGTACGCCGGCGAGCTGGTCTTCATTCTGATTGCTGTGATGTTCGGCAGCGGTCTGCTCTGGCTTAGTGGCCTGGGCGTTGTACTGCAGTGGGCGTGGGCTGTGTTCCACATCCTGATCATCACCCTGCAGGCGTTCATCTTCATGATGCTGACCATCGTCTACCTGTCGATGGCGCACGAAGAAAACCATTAAGACCAGTTTCGACTAGTCTGATGTCCCTCCCGGTCAAACGGGAGGGGGCTCCTCACGGGGCGTCTGAAACGATTTGTTTTACCGCTTTAAATTAAAAAAACCTAAACCATACGACGTAAAAGTCGGGAGGAAAGATGGAAACTGTAGTTGGTCTAACCGCTATCGCTGTTGCACTGTTGATCGGCCTGGGCGCACTGGGTACCGCAATTGGTTTCGGCCTGCTGGGCGGCAAGTTCCTGGAAGGCGCAGCGCGTCAGCCAGAAATGGTTCCAATGCTGCAAGTTAAAATGTTCATCGTTGCCGGTCTGCTCGACGCCGTAACCATGATCGGTGTTGGTATCGCTCTGTTCTTCACCTTTGCGAACCCGTTCGTTGGTCAAATCGCTGGCTAATTACTCGGATCTTCCGGGTAATTTGGTGTGATGGACAACGTAACTGCGAGGTGTTGGCGTGAACATTAATGCGACCCTGATTGGCCAGTCCGTTGCGTTCCTGATTTTTGTACTGTTCTGCATGAAGTTCGTATGGCCTCCGGTCATTGCGGCATTGCATGAACGTCAAAAGAAGATCGCTGATGGTCTGGACGCTGCCAGCCGTGCAGCTCGCGACCTGGAGTTGGCCCAAGAGAAAGCGGGTCAGCAACTGCGCGAAGCGAAAGCTCAGGCAGCTGAAATCATCGAGCAAGCCAAGAAACGCGGTAACCAGATTGTCGAAGAGGCTGTTGAAAAAGCCCGTATCGACGCTGACCGTGTGAAGGTTCAGGCTCAGGCCGAGATCGAACAGGAACTGAACAGTGTCAAAGACGCGCTGCGTGCCCAAGTGGGCTTGCTGGCAGTCGGCGGCGCCGAGAAGATCCTGGGTGCCACAATCGATCAAAACGCGCACGCAGAGCTGGTTAACCAACTGGCTGCTGAAATCTAAGCGAGGGCGATCATGGCAGAACTGACCACGTTGGCCCGACCTTACGCTAAGGCGGCCTTCGAGCACGCTCAGGCCCACCAGCAACTGGCCAATTGGTCAGCCATGCTCGGCCTGGCTGCAGCGGTGTCGGAAGACGACACCATGCAGCGCGTGCTCAAGGCCCCGCGACTGACGAGCGCAGAAAAGGCCGCCACGTTCATTGACGTGTGCGGCGACAAGTTTGATGCCAAGGCACAGAACTTCATTAACGTCGTTGCCGAAAACGACCGTCTCCCGCTGTTGCCGGAGATCGCCGCTCTGTTCGACCTGTACAAGGCCGAACAAGAGAAGTCGGTAGACGTTGAAGTGACCAGTGCTTTTGCATTGAACCAAGAACAGCAAGACAAACTCGCCAAGGTTCTCAGTGCACGACTCAACCGGGAAGTGCGCCTGCAAGTTGCGGAGGACGCTGCCCTTATTGGTGGTGTCGTCATCCGCGCCGGCGACCTGGTTATCGATGGCTCGATTCGCGGCAAAATCGCGAAACTTGCCGAAGCATTGAAATCTTGAGTTTGAAGGGGCAGCAGAGCAATGCAGCAACTCAATCCTTCCGAAATAAGTGAAATTATCAAGGGCCGCATCGACAAGCTCGATGTGACCTCCCAAGCCCGTAACGAAGGCACTGTCGTCAGCGTATCTGACGGTATCGTGCGGATTCACGGTCTGGCCGACGTAATGTACGGCGAGATGATCGAGTTTCCGGGCGGCGTCTTCGGTATGGCCCTCAACCTGGAGCAAGACTCCGTAGGTGCCGTTGTATTGGGCGCTTACCAGTCTCTGGCTGAAGGCATGAGCGCCAAGTGCACTGGCCGCATCCTGGAAGTTCCGGTTGGTAAGGAACTGCTGGGTCGCGTAGTCGACGCACTGGGTAACCCTGTTGACGGCAAAGGTCCACTGGGCAACACCGAGACCGACGCGGTCGAGAAAGTTGCTCCAGGCGTGATCTGGCGTAAGTCGGTAGACCAGCCTGTACAGACTGGCTACAAGGCTGTCGATGCCATGATCCCTGTCGGCCGTGGCCAGCGTGAGCTGATCATCGGTGACCGTCAGATCGGTAAAACCGCTCTGGCGATCGACGCGATCATCAACCAGAAGAACAGCGGCATCTACTGCGTCTACGTCGCGATCGGTCAGAAACAATCGACCATCGCCAACGTGGTTCGCAAGCTGGAAGAAAACGGCGCCCTGGCCAACACGATCATCGTGGCTGCCAGTGCTTCGGAATCTCCTGCGCTGCAATTCCTGGCACCGTACTCCGGTTGCACCATGGGTGAATTCTTCCGCGACCGCGGTGAAGACGCGCTGATCGTTTATGACGATCTGTCCAAGCAAGCAGTGGCTTACCGCCAGATTTCCCTGCTGCTGCGCCGTCCACCAGGCCGTGAAGCTTACCCAGGCGACGTGTTCTATCTCCACTCCCGTCTGCTGGAGCGCGCATCCCGCGTTTCGGAAGAGTACGTAGAGAAGTTCACCAACGGCGCAGTGACCGGCAAAACCGGTTCCCTGACCGCACTGCCGATCATCGAAACCCAAGCTGGCGACGTTTCCGCGTTCGTTCCGACCAACGTGATTTCCATCACCGACGGTCAGATCTTCCTGGAATCGGCCATGTTCAACTCGGGCATCCGCCCTGCAGTGAACGCCGGTGTTTCGGTATCCCGTGTGGGTGGTGCCGCTCAGACCAAGATCATCAAGAAGCTGTCCGGTGGTATCCGTACCGCTCTGGCTCAGTACCGTGAACTGGCAGCATTCGCCCAGTTCGCTTCTGACCTGGACGAAGCGACCCGTAAGCAACTTGAGCATGGTCAGCGCGTTACCGAGCTGATGAAGCAGAAGCAATACGCACCAATGTCGATCGCTGACATGGCGCTGTCGCTGTATGCCGCTGAGCGTGGGTTCCTGACTGACGTTGAAATCGCCAAGATCGGCAGCTTCGAACAAGCGCTGATTGCTTTCTTCAACCGCGATCACGCCGATTTGATGGCGAAGATCAACGTGAAAGGTGACTTCAATGACGAAATCGACGCTGGCATGAAAGCCGGTATCGAGAAGTTCAAGGCCACCCAAACCTGGTAAGCCGCAGCGGGAGCCGCAAGGCTCCCGCTTGCTAACCTGATAGGTGTTACATGGCAGGCGCAAAAGAGATTCGCAGTAAGATTGCGAGCATCAAAAGCACGCAAAAGATTACCAGCGCCATGGAAAAAGTGGCGGTCAGTAAAATGCGCAAGGCACAAATGCGCATGGCTGCTAGCCGTCCTTACGCGGAGCGCATCCGCCAGGTTATTGGTCATCTGGCCAACGCTAACCCGGAATATCGCCACCCGTTCATGATCGACCGTGAAGTAAAGCGCGTTGGTTATGTCGTAGTGAGCAGTGACCGTGGTCTGTGTGGTGGCTTGAACACCAACCTGTTCAAGGCTCTGGTCAAGGACATGGCGGTAAACCGCGAAAACGGCGTCGAGATCGATCTGTGTGTAGTTGGTAGCAAGGGTGCGGCTTTCTTCCGCAACTTCGGCGGTAACGTCGTAGCAGCTATCAGCCACCTGGGTGAAGAGCCGTCGATCAATGATCTGATCGGCAGCGTCAAGGTGATGCTGGATGCCTACCTGGACGGCCGTATTGACCGCCTGTCCGTGGTGTCCAACAAGTTCATCAACACCATGACACAACAGCCTACCGTGGAGCAGTTGATTCCACTGGTGGCAACCCCGGATCAAGACCTCAAGCACCACTGGGACTATCTCTACGAACCGGATGCCAAGGAGCTGCTCGACGGCTTGATGGTCCGTTACGTGGAGTCGCAGGTCTACCAGGCGGTGGTCGAGAACAACGCGGCTGAACAAGCTGCGCGGATGATCGCAATGAAGAACGCTACCGACAACGCCGGTGATTTGATCAGCGATTTGCAGCTGGTCTACAACAAGGCGCGTCAGGCTGCGATCACCCAAGAGATCTCGGAAATCGTCGGCGGCGCTGCCGCGGTTTAACGGTTCAAATATTCAGAGGATCCAGCTATGAGTAGCGGACGTATCGTTCAAATCATCGGCGCCGTTATCGACGTGGAATTTCCACGCGACAGCGTACCGAGCATCTACAACGCGCTGACTGTACAAAGCGCGGCCGGGACCACCCTGGAAGTTCAGCAGCAGCTGGGCGACGGCGTGGTTCGTACCATTGCGATGGGTTCCACCGAAGGCTTGAAGCGCGGTCTGGACGTTGTCGACTCTGGCGCAGCCATTTCCGTACCGGTCGGTAAAGCGACACTGGGCCGGATCATGGACGTTCTGGGCAACCCGATCGACGAAGCTGGTCCTATCGCTACTGAAGAGCGTTGGGGCATTCACCGTCCAGCGCCTTCGTTCGCTGAACAGGCAGGCGGCAACGACCTGCTGGAAACCGGCATCAAGGTTATCGACCTGGTTTGCCCGTTCGCCAAAGGCGGTAAAGTCGGTCTGTTCGGTGGTGCCGGTGTAGGCAAGACCGTAAACATGATGGAACTGATCCGTAACATCGCCATCGAGCACAGCGGTTATTCCGTGTTCGCTGGTGTGGGTGAGCGTACTCGTGAGGGTAACGACTTCTACCACGAGATGAAGGACTCCAACGTTCTGGACAAAGTGGCACTGGTTTACGGTCAGATGAACGAGCCGCCGGGAAACCGTCTGCGCGTAGCACTGACCGGCCTGACCATGGCCGAGAAGTTCCGTGACGAAGGTAACGACGTTCTGCTGTTCGTCGACAACATCTATCGTTACACCCTGGCCGGTACTGAAGTATCCGCACTGCTGGGCCGTATGCCTTCCGCAGTAGGTTACCAGCCGACCCTGGCTGAAGAGATGGGCGTTCTGCAAGAACGTATCACTTCGACCAAGGAAGGTTCGATCACTTCGATCCAAGCGGTATACGTACCTGCGGATGACTTGACCGACCCGTCGCCAGCGACCACCTTCGCCCACTTGGACGCTACCGTCGTTCTGTCCCGTGACATCGCTTCCCTGGGTATCTACCCAGCGGTCGATCCACTCGACTCGACTTCGCGCCAGCTGGACCCGAACGTGATCGGCCAGGACCACTACGACACCGCTCGCGGCGTTCAGTACGTTCTGCAGCGTTACAAAGAACTGAAGGACATCATTGCGATCCTGGGTATGGACGAGCTGTCGGAAGCCGACAAGCAGTTGGTAAACCGTGCTCGTAAGATCCAGCGCTTCTTGTCGCAGCCGTTCTTCGTGGCTGAAGTCTTCACCGGTGCATCGGGTAAATACGTTTCCCTGAAAGACACCATTGCTGGCTTCAAAGGCATCCTCAACGGTGACTACGACCACCTGCCAGAACAAGCGTTCTACATGGTTGGCGGCATCGAAGAAGCGATCGAGAAAGCCAAGAAACTGTAATCCCGGCGCCCGGCAACGGGCGCTAATTTAGGTTGAGGCAATCAGATGGCTATGACAGTCCATTGCGATATCGTCAGCGCGGAAGGAGAAATCTTTTCCGGTCTGGTCGAGATGGTGATTGCGCACGGTGCACTGGGTGATCTTGGTATCGCTCTGGGTCACGCGCCGCTGATCACTAATCTGAAGCCAGGTCCGATCCGCCTGGTCAAGCAGGGCGGGGAAGAGGAGGTGTATTACATCTCCGGTGGTTTCCTCGAGGTTCAGCCGAACATGGTCAAGGTTCTTGCCGACACCGTGCAACGTGCTGCCGACCTGGACGAAGCCGCAGCTCTGGAAGCCGTTAAGGCTGCCGAGAAAGCCTTGCATGAGCGAGGCGCGGAATTCGATTACGGTTCTGCTGCCGCACGTCTGGCCGAGGCTGCAGCTCAGCTGCGCACCGTCCAGCAGATCCGCAAGAAGTTCGGCCACTAAGGCAGCACTTGTTGTGTGATTGATTAAAAAGGGTAGCCTCGGCTACCCTTTTTTCTTTTCCGATTTTTACAACCCGGTCGCAGCCGCTGACCACCCAGGATTGGTAGCCAGTCATGTCTCTTGAAATCGTTATTCTCGCTGCAGGCCAAGGCACGCGTATGCGTTCCGCTTTGCCGAAGGTTTTGCACCCGATTGCCGGCAACTCCATGCTCGGTCATGTTATCCACAGCGCCCGGCAACTTGATCCACAGCGCATTCACGTCGTGATCGGTCATGGTGCCGACGCCGTGCGCGAACGCCTGGCGGCGGATGATCTGAATTTCGTCCTGCAGGATAAACAGTTGGGTACCGGTCACGCCGTTGCTCAAGCAGTGCCGTTCATTCAGTCCGACACCGTGCTGGTGCTCTACGGTGATGTGCCGTTGATCGAGGTCGAAACCCTGCAGCGCCTGCTCAAGCAGGTGGGTACAGAGCAATTGGGCCTGCTGACCGTCGAACTGGATGATCCGACCGGTTACGGCCGCATCGTTCGTGATGGCGCTGGCAAGGTTGCCGCCATTGTCGAGCAGAAAGATGCCGATGAAGCCCAACGCAAGATCACCGAAGGCAATACCGGCATTCTGGCGCTGCCTTTTGCCCGTCTTGGCGACTGGATGAGCCGTCTCTCCAATAACAACGCCCAGGGCGAGTACTACCTGACCGACATCATTGCCATGGCAGTGAGCGATGGTCTGGTGGTGGCCACCGAGCAACCGCATGACGCCATGGAAGTGCAGGGCGCCAACGACCGTAAGCAGCTTTCCGAACTGGAACGGCATTATCAATTGCGCGCCGGTCGTCGTTTGATGGCTCAGGGTGTGACGCTGCGCGACCCGGCTCGTTTCGACGTGCGCGGAGACGTGACAGTAGGCCGCGACGTGCTGATCGACATCAACGTAATCCTCGAAGGCAAGGTGGTCATCGAAGACGACGTGGTGATCGGCCCGAACTGCGTGATCAAGGACAGCACCCTGCGCAAAGGCGTGGTCATCAAGGCCAACAGTCATATCGAAGGTGCCATTCTGGGTGAAGGCAGCGATGCCGGCCCGTTCGCGCGTCTGCGTCCAGGCACCGTGCTGGAAGCCCGCGCGCATGTGGGTAACTTCGTCGAGCTGAAAAACGCTCACATGGGCGAAGGCGCCAAGGCCGGTCACCTGGCTTATCTGGGCGATGCCGAGGTGGGCGCGCGCACCAACATCGGTGCCGGTACCATCACCTGCAACTATGACGGCGCAAACAAGTGGAAAACCGTGTTGGGTGAAGACGTGTTCATCGGTTCCAACAACTCGTTGGTAGCGCCTGTGGATATCCTCGCCGGTGCGACCACGGCGGCCGGTTCGACCATTACTTCGACTGTGGATAAATCCCAGTTGGCCATCGGGCGTGCTCGCCAGAAGAACATCGACGGCTGGAAGCGGCCGGAGAAGATCAACAAGAGCTGAGTTATCCACAATTCCCTTGTAGGAGCGAGCTTGCTCGCGATGAATTCGAGAGCGACGCATTTTTCCAGAAAGAATGCATCATCGCTCACGCCCATCGCGAGCAAGTTATCCACAGCTCTTTTTATCGCATGGCGCTTGACGAAGTTTCGCCGATAGGTTTTGATTGCTTCCGTTATCTTTCGAAACGAAACTTACCAGCTCATGTCGAAGCGTAATACACCTCAGCGTCGTCACAACATCCTCGCCTTGCTCAATGAGCAGGGCGAAGTCAGTGTGGATGAGTTGGCCAAGCGCTTCGAAACGTCGGAAGTTACGATTCGCAAGGATCTGGCGGCACTTGAAAGCAATGGCCTGTTGCTGCGTCGTTACGGCGGGGCGATCACCATGCCTCAGGAGCTGGTCGCGGACCTTGGTCAGCCGGTTTCCAAATACAAACAAGCCATCGCCCGTGCCGCCGTCGCGCGGATTCGCGAGCATGCGCGCATCATTATCGACAGTGGCAGTACCACCGCCTCCATGATCCCGGAACTCGGGCAACAACCCGGCCTGGTGGTGATGACCAACTCGCTGCATGTTGCCAATGCCCTGAGCGAACTTGAGCACGAGCCGGTGCTGTTGATGACCGGTGGTACCTGGGACCCGCATTCCGAGTCCTTTCAGGGGCAGGTTGCCGAGCAGGTATTACGCTCCTACGACTTCGACCAGTTGTTTATCGGTGCCGATGGCATCGATCTGGTTCGCGGTACAACCACCTTCAACGAACTGCTCGGGCTGAGCCGGGTCATGGCCGAAGTCGCCCGCGAAGTGGTCGTGATGGTGGAGGCCGACAAGATCGGCCGCAAGATTCCCAACCTGGAACTGCCCTGGAGCAGTGTCCATACCCTTATTACCGATGAACGCCTGCCGCTTGAGGCTCGCGATCAGATTCAGGCCCGCGGCATCAATTTGATTTGCGCGGCTGTCAGTCAGGAGAAATAGCATGTGTGGAATTGTCGGCGCAGTCGCAGAACGTAATATCACCGCCATCCTCGTCGAAGGCCTGAAGCGCCTTGAATACCGTGGGTATGACAGCGCTGGCGTGGCGGTCTACACCAACGATGAAAAACTCGAGCGCCTGCGTCGCCCGGGCAAGGTCAGTGAGCTGGAGCAGGCATTGACCACCGAGCCGCTGGTCGGTCGTCTGGGCATCGCCCACACCCGCTGGGCTACTCACGGTGCACCGTGCGAGCGCAATGCTCACCCGCATTTCTCTGGTGATCTGGCGGTGGTACACAACGGCATCATCGAAAACCACGAAGCCCTGCGTGAACAACTCAAGACCTTGGGCTACGTGTTCACCTCGGACACCGACACTGAAGTCATCGCCCACCTGCTGAATCACAAGCTCAAGGATCTGCGCGATCTGACCGTGGCCCTCAAGGCGACCGTCAAAGAGTTGCACGGTGCTTACGGCTTGGCAGTGATCAGCGCGCAGCAACCGGATCGCCTGGTCGCAGCCCGTAGCGGCAGCCCGCTGGTGATCGGCCTGGGCCTGGGGGAAAACTTCCTGGCGTCTGACCAATTGGCCCTGCGTCAGGTCACCGATCGTTTCATGTACCTGGAAGAAGGCGATATCGCTGAAATCCGCCGTGACAGCGTGCAGATCTGGGACGTTGACGGCAAGGCTGTCGAGCGCGAAGCCGTGCAGTATCGCGACGGTGCCGAAGCCGCTGAAAAGGGCGAGTTCCGCCACTTCATGCTCAAGGAAATTCACGAGCAACCGTCCGTGGTGCAGCGCACCCTGGAAGGTCGCCTGAGCCAGAACCAGGTACTGGTACAGGCATTCGGCCCACAGGCGGCCGAGCTGTTCGCCAAAGTGCGCAACGTACAGATCGTCGCGTGCGGCACCAGTTACCACGCCGGCATGGTCGCGCGTTACTGGCTTGAAGAGCTGGCCGGCATTCCTTGCCAGGTCGAAGTTGCCAGCGAATTCCGCTACCGCAAGGTGGTGGTGCAGCCGGACACCTTGTTCGTGAGCATTTCCCAGTCCGGCGAAACCGCCGACACCCTGGCCGCGCTGCGCAATGCCAAGGAACTGGGCTTCCTCGCCAGCCTGGCGATCTGCAACGTCGGTATCAGCTCGCTGGTGCGTGAGTCCGATCTGACCCTGTTGACCCAGGCCGGTCGCGAAATCGGTGTGGCTTCGACCAAAGCCTTCACCACGCAATTGGTTGGCCTGTTGTTGCTGACGCTTTCCCTGGGTCAGGTTCGTGGCACCTTGGCCGAAGGTGTCGAAGCGACGCTGGTCGAAGAACTGCGTCGTTTGCCGACCCGTCTGGGTGAAGCGCTAGCCATGGACAGCACCGTGGAAAAAATCTCCGAGCTGTTCGCCGAGAAACACCACACGCTGTTCCTCGGCCGTGGCGCGCAGTTCCCGGTAGCGATGGAAGGGGCACTAAAGCTCAAGGAAATTTCCTACATCCACGCTGAAGCCTATCCGGCCGGCGAGCTGAAACACGGCCCGTTGGCGCTTGTGGATAACGACATGCCAGTGGTGACCGTGGCGCCGAACAACGAACTGCTGGAGAAGCTGAAGTCCAACCTTCAGGAAGTGCGCGCCCGCGGTGGCCAGTTGATCGTCTTCGCTGACGAAAAGGCCGGCATGACCAACGGTGAAGGCACGCATGTTGTGCACATGCCGCACATCCACGACATCCTGTCGCCGATTCTCTACACCATCCCGCTGCAGCTGCTGTCGTACTACGTCGCCGTACTCAAAGGCACCGACGTTGACCAGCCGCGCAACCTGGCGAAATCGGTTACTGTGGAATAAGTTATCCACAGATGAAAAACCCCCTTCTCAGGGGGTTTTTCTGTTTCTAGGCGGTCGTAATTCGACGCTGGCGCCGCGTATCCAGCAGATGAACCATCACACAGGCGTACAAGGTCACCAGAATGAACAGGCCCATGCGGATGGCGAAGGCGGTGTAGACATCCTTGCCCGCAGCACTGTCCTGTACCGATTGGCCGAGCAGGATAATCAGGGTCGCCAGGCTGTTGAGCCAGAAACTCGGTGGTTGTCGGGTCCAGGCCAGGCCATAGAGCTTTCTGGCCGCCAGCAAACCGAACAGCAACATCCACAGAAAGAACATCCACAGGTTGACGAACAGGCTCAGCGCGCACCAGAAAAGGATCGCCATCAGGCCACCGAGCAGGGTCGAGCCGAGCAATTCCTGGCCGGCGGTGCGGGCGCTGGTCACGCAGCTTTGTTGGCCGAGGCTGACGGCTTTCATGATGATCGGCAGGTAGCTGGCCGGGTCGACCATGGCCAGCAGGAAAGTCGGCAGCACCACCAGCGTGGCCCGTAGCGCCAGCCAACCGCTTTCGGTGGGAGAAAGGCTCGGGCCGGGCTTGGCCGCGGGGGCGCTGGCGCGGTCGGGAAACAGCCAATGGCTGATGGTCAGCGTCGTGACGGCCAGGAACAGGCCCTTGACCAGGGCCACGATCACCTCAAGCGCCAGGGCGAATTCAGCGGTTCCGGCCGAGCTGATCAAGGTCAGGCCCACCACCAGGAAGGTCGCCACCAGAGGGTTGCCGCCGCGCAGGCCATAACCGAAGGCCAGGAACAGGCACAGTCCGACCAGCAGCACGCCACTGAACGGGTAGTAACGCAGCAGGGGAATGAGCAGCAGGCCGGTCCCGGTGGTCAGCATAAGGATCAGGATCAGGCCCAGGCTGGCCTTGAACGGCAACGGTCGGTTCATCGCTGCCAGCATCATCAGCGCCAGCATCGGCGCGAGGAAGGGAATGGGCAAGGCCAGACCGAAGCTCGCCGCCAGGCACAGCGCCGTACCGAAGCTCAGACGCAGGGCGCGCTGAACCCGGGCCGGGCGCTCAATACGCATAGGACATCCAGCTCATCAGGCGCAGGAACAGGCGACCCAGAATATTCAGCGGGTTACCTTCGCTCGGGAACGCCATGACTTCGGCCTGCCCGCCGGACCGGATGCCTTGCGGGCTGGTCAGCTCACCGGGTTCGAATTCGATGATGACCGGAAAGCGCTGTGCAGGACGTAGCCAATCGCGGCTGTTCTCCACTTTCGGCAGGCTGCCCGGCTGGGTGGTCTGGCCGATATCAACGCCATAGCCGACGCTGCGCACATGGCCTTGGTAAATTTTCCCTGGCAGGGCGTCGAGAACGATGGACACCGACGTCCCGGGCTGGACGCTTCCCAGATTGTTTTCCGTCATGTCGGCGCTGATCCAGACATCGTGGATGGCGATCAAGGTCATCACCGGCGCACCTGCAGCGGCAAACTGGCCGACATCGGTGCGTAAATCAGTGATCAGGCCGGCGGAGCGCGCGTGGACCTTGGTATTGCTCAAGTCCAGTTCGGCTTTTTCAAGGTTGCTGGCGGCGCTGAGCAACTGGGCGTTTTCGTCTTCATTACCGCCCTGTTGTTCCCGCGCACGTTGCACTTCGGCCTTGGCCGCGGCGACCTGGCTGATGGATTCTGACAGGGTGGCGCGGGATATCTCCAGGCGGCGCAGCGAGATGGTGCCCGGGTCTTCGCGGTACAGGCGTTCAAGCCGCTGGATGTCCTGGCGTGCCTTGAGCTCGTTGGCCTGGGACGCGCGCAGGGACGCTTGCTTGGAATCGACACCGGCAGTGTTGGCGCCCACCTGGCGACGGGTCGACTCAAGGTCGGCGCGGGCGCGATCGACGGCAATCTGGTACTGCTCAGGATTGACTTCAAACAGCAATTCGCCGGCCTTGACGTCCTGGTTGTTGCGTACGTGCACCTTGGTCACCCGGCCGGATACCTCAGCCGCCACCGGCACAACGAAGGCCTGCACCCGTGCCTGTTGCGTGTAGGGCGTGTAACGGTCGGCCATCAGGTACCAGATCAGGCTCAGGATGATCAGCAGCACCACCCAGTTGATCGCTTTTCTGGCCGGGTCGGCGGCGGGTGCCGAGGCGTTCTCGGTGGCCGGTTGTTGGCTGTCAGTCATGGGCACTTTCCTTTGGTTCATCGAGCAGATCGCCCCAATCGGTCCGTTTTTGCATTTGTTGGCGGGTGGCCGGGTCGATCATCGGCTGGTCGCTGTACCAGCCACCGCCCAGCGCCTTGTACAGGGCGATCAAGCTGTTGACGGCGGTGCCACGGTTGACCAGGTAGATATCCTGTTGGGCAAACAGGGCGCGCTGGGCATCGAGCACGCGCTGGAAATCCGAATAGCCTTCGCGGTACTGGGCATTGGCCAGGGTCACCGAGCGTTCGGCGGCCACCGAAGCTTCGCTGAGGATCTGGTCGCGCTCCAGCGCCTTGATCAAGCTGGTCGCGGCATCGTCGGCTTCGCGCGCCGCCTGGCGCACGCTGTCCTGGTAGATAACGATCAACTGCTGCAAACGGGCATCCTGCACGCGGACGTTGTTGGTGATCCGGCCATGATCGAAGATGTCCCAGCGCAGACTGGGGCCGGCCACCATATCGAGGGTATTGGGCGCACCGTTGAGCGAGTTGGCGGACCAGACGATGCTGCCCAGCAGGCTGATGGATGGGTACAGGTCGGTCTCGGCCACACCGATCAACGCTGACTGCGCCGCCACTTGCAGCTCGGCAGCGCGAACATCGGGGCGCCGCACCAGCAGGTTGGCAGGCACGTCCTGCAAGACTGCGGTATCGAGCAGTGGCACCACTCCGGTGTTGCGGTCCAGGTCAGGGATCGAGCCGGGTGGCTGGCCGATCAGGGTGGACAACGCATTGCGCAAACTCGCGACCTGGCTTTCGAAATCAGGGATGGTACTGAGGGTACCCAGGTATTGGGTCTTGGCTTGTTGCAGGTCGAGTTCGGCTTCGGCCCCGCTGTTGAACAGGCGCTCGGTGATCTCGTAGCTGCGTTTTTGCAAGGTGGCGTTACTGCGGGCGATTTGCAGGCGTGCCTCGGCGGTGCGCAAGGCGTAGTAGTTTTGCGCCAGTTGCGCGTGCAATAGCACCAAGGCATTTTCGTAGTTGGCCTGGGCGGCAAACCAGGAGGCGTCGGCCGACTCGATGGCACGGCTGAAACGCCCCCAGAAATCCAGCTCCCAGCCGATATCGAAGCCGACGCTGTGTTGCCAGAAATGCGTGTCCTGGGGGTTGGCGCCGCCCGACTGTCGACGGTTCAGGTACAGGCTGTCGGCGCTGGCCTGTTGCAATTGCGGGTAGCGTCCACTCAGGGCAATACCCAATTGCGCGCGGGACTCCATGACCCGCAGGCCAGCGACGTGCAGGTCGGCGTTGTGGGCATCGGCTTCGGCCATCAAATGGTCCAGCACCGGGTCGTTGAACACGCGCCACCATTGGCGGCTGTCAGGTTGCGCGTGTTGTTGGCCGGCGATCTCCAGGGCCGGGCTGTTCCAGTGGTCGACCCAGGGCTGGGCCGGCGACTGGAAATTCGGGCCCAGTTGCACGCAGCCCCCCAGAACGACGGTGCCACAGAGCAGCAGCCGGCTGACGCGAGCAGGGCGAGGCATCAAGCGCAAACTCCTCAGACCGGATGCTGATCATTCATTGCCTCTACCTTCGGTGTCTCGTTCAACGCCTCGATCTCGGGTGTCTCGTTTAGTACCTCGGCAGTCGGTTGGTCCTGGACCCATTGCCAGAACAGTTGGTAGCCCACCGCCAGCGCAACCGGCCCGATGAACAAACCAATGAAGCCGCCGCTCACCATGCCGCCCAGGGCGCCAATCAGAATCACCGGCATCGGGACATCGACGCCACGACCCAGCATCAACGGCTTGAGGACGTTGTCGGCCATCCCGGCAATCAGGCTGTAGATGCCAAACACGATGGTGGCCAGGCTGGTCCCTTCGGTGGCGAAGACATAAGCGATCACCGGAAGGGTCACCAGCAGTACTGGCAATTGCATGATCCCCATCAACAGCGCAACCATCGCCAACAGGCCGGCACCGGGGACGCCCATGAGCACGAAGCCCACGCCAACCAGCAGCATCTGAATGAACGCGATGCCCACCACGCCCTGGGCGACCGCGCGGATGGTGGCAGTGCACAGCTCGGTGATGCGTGGACCACGCTCAGGTCCGGAAAGTCGTGAGGTAATGGCCAGGGCGCTTCTTTCGCCGTTTTCGCCATAGGCCATGAGCACGCCGGCAATGATCAGGGCGCCGATGAACAACAGAAAGCCCACACCAACGTCGGCCATTTTGCCCAACAAGGTCAGGCCGACGGACTTGATGTAAGGCATCACCTTCATCAGCACGCTGCTCATGTCGGTAGCGGCTTGCATCCAGTAGCCATAGAGCGGCTTGCCAATGAGCGGCAAGGAAGCGATTTTTTCGCTGGGTAGCGGAATTTGCAGCGTATCGGACTTGAGGATCGCCAGGGTGCCATGGATCGATTCACTGATCGAGGTGCCCAGCAGGTAGATCGGCACCATCAGCAAGGCCAGGGCGACTACCACAATCAGGGTGGCGGCACGACCGTCCTTGTTGACCACCTTGCGTTTGATGAGCGCATGCAGTGGATACAGGGTGATGGCCAGAATCAGCGCCCAGAGCATGAGGTTGAGGAACGGGTGGAAGATCTGGAAGCAGAACAGCACCAGCACGGTAATCAGCCCGGCGCGTATCAGAACATCAAGCAAACCACCGGACAGTGCTCTAGCGGAAATGTTAGTGCGCAACATTTTCGAACTCCTTGCTGTGTCACACAGGTTAGCCAGCCAGTTGAAGTTCAACTCTTCCCTACTAAGTGAATCCTGAAAGCAGGATCGAAGGACAGCCGTCCAAGCGTTAACAACCCAATAACGCTTTACTTCAAGTATGGAAAATTTCAACGAGGTACCTATCAAAACTCAATAGGTAACAGGGTGGCTTGTAGTATAGGAGCAGTCGCATTTTCCGCCTGTTTACGCAGACCGGAATTGTGCTGCAGTTGATGGTGCCCGCCGATGAGCCCTTACCCGGATACTGGTTTGACGCAGTGCCAATGGCTCGTTTTTCCTGTCAGATCTTAGCCGTTGCAGCGGGCTGATCCGGATAATTGCGAACAGTCGCAGCCATCGCAAGATAATAATCCTCATTAATTATCAATAATCCCCGGTCTGTTTTTTGAGGTTTGTGACACGCTTCGTTTTTACGGCGCAGGCGCTTGAGTGCAGTAGCCTATTGATTTACTTGACGGTCGGGCGCCCAACTATGTTGTTGAACACCTGCGCTTAGAATTCCGGACTTCGGTTGCGATTTAACTATCTGAAATGAGGACATGCCCATGGACCGCTTCCAGGAAATGCAGGTCTTCGCTGCCGTCGCCCAGGAACAGAGTTTTTCGGCGGCGGCGCGGCGTTTGGGGCTGTCGGCGGCCAGCGTCACCCGAGCGGTGGCGGCGCTGGAGAAACGTATTGGCACGCAACTGCTCACGCGTACCACGCGCAGCGTGTATTTGAGCGAGGCCGGTCAGCGATATCTGGAGGACTGTCGGAGAATTCTCGCCGAGGTGCAGGAAGCCGAGGACTCGGCCGCGGGCAGCCATATCCATCCTCGTGGGCAACTGACCATCACCGCACCGGTTTTGTTTGGCGAGCTGTTTGTCACGCCGCTGATGGTGAGCTACCTGACGCAATTCCCCGAGGTCTGCATCAATGCTCTGCTGGTGGACCGGGTGGTGAGCGTGGTCGAGGAGGGCGTCGATGTGGCCATTCGCATCGGCGAGCTACCCGACAGCAATCAGCATGCGATCCGCGTGGGTGAGGTGCGGCGGGTGATCTGTGCATCGCCACAGTTTCTGGCCAGCCATGGTCGGCCCAGGCATCCACAGGAACTGGCTCAGGCGCCGATTATCGCGACCTCTGCTATTGGCCAACTGAGGAGTTGGCCATTCATCGAGGACGGCGAAACCTTGAGTGTCCGGGCAGAACCGCGACTGGTGGTGACGGCAAATCAGGCGGCCATCACGGCAGCCTGTCTGGGGTTGGGCTTCACGCGGGTGCTGTCTTATCAAGTCGCGAGCAAGGTGGCCGCCGGTGAACTGGAAATCATTCTGGCCGACTTCGAACTGCCGCCGTTGCCCATCCATGTGGTCTATCAGGGCGGACGCAAAGCGCCGGCCCGTGTGCGCAGTTTTGTTGATTTCGCGGTGAAGACGCTGCGTGAGCATCCGGCGCTCAAGCGTTGAATTATTTCACCTGCTGAAATAATGGATTGCGTTGGTTGGTGATTCTGTTGTTTTGGATGTGAGTAGAAGATACGACCCATCTCTCTCCTGAACAGCACCACTGACCCGAGGTGTCGACCATGCAAGCGATCAAACTCTACAACTTCCCACGTTCCGGCCATGCTCATCGTGTCGAGTTGATGCTGTCCCTGCTGAAATTGCCGACCGAATTGATCTTCGTTGACCTCGCCAAGGGCGAACACAAGCAACCGGCGTTTCTGGCGCTCAATGCATTCGGCCAGGTGCCGGTGATTGATGACCAGGGCGTGGTGTTGGCCGACTCCAACGCGATTCTGGTGTATCTGGCGCAAAAGTACGGCAACGGTCGCTGGCTGCCGGCTGATCCCGTAGGGGCCGCCAAGGTCCAGCGCTGGTTGTCGGTGGCTGCCGGTCCGATTGCCTTCGGCCCTGCCCGGGCAAGATTGATCACTGTGTTTGGCGCGCCTTACAACGCTGCAGAAGTGATTGCCTATGCCCATACCGTGCTCAAAGTGATCGATCACGAACTGGCCGATACGCCGTATCTGGCCGGCACTGATCCGACGATTGCCGACGTCGCCGCCTACAGTTACATCGCCCATGCGCCCGAGGGCAATGTGTCGCTGGACGAGTACGCCAACATTCGCGCCTGGCTGGCCCGCATCGAAGCCTTGCCGGGTTTTGTCGGCATGCCGCGCACTGTCGCCGGCCTGCAAAAAACCGCCTGATGCTGGCGGCCCGCTATTGCCGGGCCGCCCCGTTCTGCGCCAGTGGCGCAAGGGAGCAGCCGTATGGACCGTTCACCCTGGCATGCCGGCGAGAAACAACTGCAGGCGCATGTGGGCGTTGCCGAACGAATGGAGATCTTCGGTCGTAAGGTGATTCGCCGCGAGATGCCGGACCAGCACCGCACCTTCTATCAGCAATTGCCGTTCATGCTGTACGCAGCGGTGGATGCCGACGGTCATCCCTGGGCCAGTATCCTTGAAGGGCAGCCCGGTTTCGCCCACTCGCCAGAACCTGGCTTGCTGCAGTTTCGCAGCCTGCCGGCCTTTGATGATCCCGCGCAGTTGAACGACGGCTCGGCCATCGGCCTGTTGGGCATCGAGTTGCACACCCGCCGCCGCAACCGCATCAATGGGCATGTCCTCGCCATGACCACGGATGGTTTCGCGGTGACGGTGGATCAGTCCTTCGGCAATTGCCCGCAGTACATTCAATTGCGCCAGTTTCGCTCGGTGCCGCTGACCGATCCTTCGACGCGTGTCGCTGAGCATTTCAACGAACTGGATGCCGCGGCCAAAGCCATGATCGCCGAGGCCGACACGTTCTTCGTTGCCAGTTATGTGGACGTCGACAGTGAACGTTCGGTGGATGTTTCTCACCGCGGCGGTCAGGCCGGTTTCGTACAGGTGGAAGGCAATCGCCTGACCATTCCGGATTTCGCCGGCAACCTGCATTTCAACACCTTGGGTAACCTGCTGCTCAATCCCCGGGCCGGATTGTTATTCATCGATTTCAATACCGGTGATTTGCTGCAGCTCAGTGGGCGCACTGAAATCATCCTTGATGGTCCTCAGGTCGAGGCGTTCCAGGGAGCCGAGCGCCTGTGGACAATCGATGTCGAGCAGGTGGTACGTCGCCCCGCCGCCTTGGCGTTGCGCTGGCGTTTCGACGGTGTTTCACCCACCAGTTTGCTCACTGGCACCTGGGAGCAGGCCAAGGCGCGTTTGCAGGCCAAGGCCCTGGGCGATCAATGGCGGCCGTTGCGGGTGGCGCGGATTGAAGCGCAAAGCCACAGCATTCGCTCGATTTACCTGGAGTCCGCCGATGGGGCCGGGTTGCCACTGTTCCAGGCCGGGCAGCATTTGCCCCTGCGCTTCAACATTGACGGCGATGTGCAAATCCGCACGTACAGTTTATCGAGCGCGCCGTCCGATGATTTTTTCCGCATCAGCGTGAAGCGTGACGGGCGGGTGTCTACGCATTTGCATGAGCAGATTCGTGTTGGTGACCTGTTGGAAGCACGGGCGCCACAAGGGCATTTCACCGTGGCGCCCCATGAGCGTCGGCCATTGGTGTTGCTGGCGGCCGGGGTGGGCATCACGCCGCTGTTGTCGATGCTGCGGGAGGTGGTTTACCAGGGATTGCGCACCCGCAGCATCCGGCCGACATGGTTCATCCAGAGTTCGCGCACACTGGCTGACCAGCCGTTTCGCCGGGAGCTGGATCGCTTGCTCGAAGACGCCGGTGACGCAGTGCGGGTGGTGCGTTTGCTCAGTCAACCGGAAGCCGAGGCGATACAAGGAGAGGACTTCGACCTCAGTGGACGGATCGACGTCGCGCTGCTCAAGGATCTACTGACTGTCGAGGACTACGATCAGCTGGATTTTGTCGTCTGTGGCCCCGGTAGTTTTACCCAGGCGCTGTACGACGGCCTGCGCGAACTGGACATTCGCGATTCGCGGATTCATGCCGAAACTTTCGGCCCGTCGACCTTGCGCCGGCGTCCGGACCCCGATGCGCTGGTCATCGAGCAACTGCCAGCCGCCACCACGTCAGTGCCCGTGGTGTTCCAGCGCTCGGCCAAGGAGGCGCGCTGGCAGCCGGAGGGCGGTAGCTTGCTGGAGTTGGCGGAAAGCCGTGGCCTGCGTCCGGAATTCAGTTGTCGCGGCGGCTCCTGCGGCACCTGCAAGACGCGCTTGATCAGCGGTCAGGTGCATTACCCACTGCCGCCAGCGGAGGTGCCGGATGACGGACAAGTGCTGATTTGCTGTGCGATTCCGGCGCAGGGAGCGCAGCCGTTGGTGCTCGATATCTGAAGGTAGATTGCAGGCCAACATTGCCCGGCGGTCGATGGCTGAGTAGGGTAGGGCAGAACGAACAAGGGCCGCAGAGGCCCTTTCTGCATTTCAGGAACAGGCGTTTCAATGGTTTTTTTCACTCGCTCGATGGTCTTGCTGATGGCGCTGGCGCTCACCACCGGTTGCGAAAGACAGGATGCACCGCCGCTGGATCAACAGCTTTACGTCTGGCAGCGGCAGTGGACGCCGGCCCACGACGCTGCCCTCAGGGACAGCCGCGCCGATTTTTCGACGTTGCGGGTGCTGGCCTTGCAGGCCTTCCCCAATGCCGGATGGAGCCGTGCCCGAATTGATTCGGTATTGCTCAGGCGCGACGGTCGGCCGGTAATTGCAGTGGTTCGCCTGGATGGGCAGCTCAAGGCACTGGATCAGGAGGATGTCACCGCGCAGATCCGCCAGGTAATCAGCGATTGGCAGGGGCAAGGGTTGAACCTCGCTGGCGTGGAAATCGACCACGATGCGGGTAATGCCCGGCTACTGGCGTACCGCGAGTTTCTCGCGCATTTGCGGGCAGCGTTGCCGACTTCGCTGCCGCTGAGCATCACCGCGTTGCCGTCCTGGCTCGACAGTCGTGAACTGCCGGCGCTGTTATCCACAGCCGACAGCAGCGTGTTGCAGGTGCACGCGGTGAGCGATCCGCGTCGCGGCTTGTTTGATGCCGATCAGGCCCGGCAATGGGCGAAGGCCTGGAGCCGCATCACGACAAAACCGTTCTATCTGGCGCTGCCGGCCTATGGCGTGGCGTTGCTGCCGTCGGCGGGCGGCGCGCCGGTGGTGGAAAGCGAAGTGACGCTGGAGCGCGAAGGCCTGCGCCGGGAATTACTCGCCGATCCGCAGTCATTGCGCACCCTCGGCACCGAGTTGCGTGCCGATCCACCCCAACATCTGGCGGGCCTGATCTGGTTTCGCCTGCCATTGGCCAACGACCGGCGGGCCTGGAGTTTGACCACCTTGCGCGCCGTGGCGCGTGGTGATGCCCTCGACAGTCAATTGAAACTGCAACTCTCGGCCGACAATGGCCTCTATGACATCGGCATCAGCAACCAGGGCAATCTCGACAGCGCCTGGCCCGAACGCCTGACACTGGCGGTCAGTGGCTGTGAGGGGGCCGATGCCTTGGCCGGTTACGCGTTGCAACAGAGCCCGGATCTGCTTACCTTCACCCGCCTGCGCGATGGCCGAATACCGGCCGGCGGACAGCGTGCCATTGGTTGGGCTCGCTGCGCACACATTGATCAAGGAGGTTCGAATGTTCACCCGTAACTGGCCGCGTCATTTGCTTTGCTTAAGCCTCAGCCTGCCGCTGGGTTCGGCGCTGGCCTGCGGCCCGGACTTCCCCATGCGCCTGCTGGATAACCGTGGCCAGTCGCTGGCGGAACTGCCGGAAGGCAACTTCAGCTTCGAAATCAGCCGTCTCGGCCACGCCATCAACGGGTTGAAGAATGTCACCGCTGGCGCCAACTACGCGGATGAACCTGACCTTGTAGCGCAGCGGGATCAGGCCGAGCAGGTGGGACTTTCCGCTGAGCAACAAGTGTTGGTGAAACACCTGCGCAGCCTGACCGATGCCCGCCAGGTTGAAACCCAAGGGGCGCAACTGCCGTCCGAACTCAAGTTGTACCTGGCCGGTGCCGTGGCATTTGCCGCGGGTGATCCTGCCTTGGCCGCCGGGTATTTCAAGAAAGTGCTGGCCTTGCCCGCAGAGCAACGGGCTTCGCGCAGTACCTGGGCGGCTTATTCGCTGGGGCGCGCGTTGTTCGCCATGAGCGTCGAAGCCGATGCGGCCCCGGATCTGCTCGAACAATCCCGAAAGGCCTTTGAGCAAACCCGGCAACTGAGCATCGACGGCTTCAGCGATCCACTGGAGCTGGGTGTTGCCAGCCTCGGCGAAGAAGCCCGGGTGGTGCGCACCGCCGGCGACTGGAACCGCGCCATCGAGCTGTACGCCACGCAAAAGCTGCACGGCTCCGCGGTGGGCTACGAATCGCTGAAGTTGTTGATGGCGGACTTGATGACGCTGCCGGAGGATCAAGTGGCCGAGTTGCTCAAGGGGCAGCCAGTGCAGCAATTGGTGACCGCATCGCTGATCAGCCGCTTGGGCTGGTCGTTCGGCGATCAACCGCCAAACGAACAAAAAATGATCAAGCTGCTGCAAAACAGCACTCGCGGCAGTCTCGAAAACGCCGACCGCCTGGCGGCGATGAATTATCAACAGGGCGATTACGCCAGCGCCAAGGCCTTTCTCGAACATGCCGGCGATGGCGGGTTGGCTTGGTGGTTGCGGGCAAAACTGGCGGTGCGCGAGGGTGATAAAACCGCGGCCGCCGCAGCCTATGCCAAAGCGGCCCAGGCCTTCCCGCAGAATGAATCCTGGGGCGAGCGACGGACCCCGGACTACGATTACGAAACGCTCCAGCCCAAATGCCGGGTCGAGGGTGAAAGTGCGATCCTGGCCCTGCAACGCGGGGATTACCTGCAAGCCTTCGATCAGCTGTATCGCAGCCAAAGCATTTACTGGTTCGACGCCGCCACCGTTGCCGAGCGCGTGTTGACCCTTGAAGAACTCAAGCACTACGTCGACACACAAGTGCCGGCCCCGCCGCCGCTCAGCCAGCAGGAGCGCGACAACTACGTGCCGTTGCCGGTGGCGGCGAGCCTGCGCAATCTGCTGGGGCGGCGTTTGTTGCGCGAGGGGCATTATGAGGAGGCGCCGGCGTACTTCGATAACGTCGATTTGCAGAACAAGGCCAAGTCGTATGCCATTTTGCGCAAAGAGGCCGACGCCGCTTGGTGGCCGACGACGCGGGCGGCAGCCCTGTTTAACTCGGCTGTCGTCGCGCGTAAGGCGGGAATGGAGATTCTCGGTTACGAAATGGCCCCGGACTTCGCCACGTTTGATGGCAACTACGTGCTCGACAGCGCGGAACTGAAGGTCGGCCCGCTGGTGGCCGCAGACGAAGTGAAGCGCCAGCAGGCCAGCGTTGCTCAGCCCGATGAGCGTTATCACTATCGTTTTGTGGCCACGGCATTGGCCAGCCGTGCGGCCGACAATTTGCCTCACACCAGCCAGGCCTTTGCGGCAGTGCTGTGCGCGACGGCAGGCTGGAACAGCAGTCTTGAAGAAGAAAACGCTTTCTACCAGCGTTATGTCAAAGAGGGGCCGTACGTGGATTGGGCGTTCCATTTCGGTCATCAGTGCCCGTATCCCGACTTCCAGAACGCCGACAAGCGCTACGTGACTCAGGTTACCAATGCCGTGCGTTCAGCGCTGCGGCCGTACAAGAAGCCGCTGCAGTATGGCGGCGTGATTGTGGTCACGGCGGCGGCATTATTCCTGATCAATCGCCGGCGCAAGGCGCAGTAAGGCTCAAGCCTGTTGCACAAAGGTCAGCCGCACGGCGAAACCGATCAACAGGCTACCGAATAACCATTGTTGCAACCGTTGGGCTGAGGGGCTGCGTTGCAGCCACCGGCCGAGTGCCGCGCCGACCAGGGCGTATGCGCTGTCGAACAACAAACCGACACCGACCAGCACCACGCCCAACGTCGCAAATTGCCCGAGCACCGGCCCGGCCTGTGGGTTGATGAATTGCGGTAGCAGCACCGAGCAGAACAACAGTGCCTTGGGGTTGAGCAGGTTGGTCAACAGTCCGCGTCGGATGGCTGCGCCCCAGCGCAGTTTTTCGCCGGTTGTGTCGGCGCTGGTCAAGCTCGGCAGCATCGTGGTTCGCAGGCACTGAATGCCGATCCACAGCAAGTACGCGGCGCCTGCCAGGCGCACCACGTCGAAGGTCCAGGGAGCCGCCTTGAACAGTGCCGCCAACCCCAGCGCAGCCAATGCCACGTGACACCCCCGGGCGATGCCCAACCCCACGGCCGTGGCCAGCGCGGCGCCTTTGCCCTGGCGGGCACCGGTCTGCAACAGCAGGATCATGTCAGGCCCCGGCAGGAGATAGACCACTGCCAGAGCCATGAAAAACACCCAGAGTCCTTCCATGTTGCACCCCATTCGTTGTCGATTCGGTCGTGCCAGTCTAGGGCTGGAGGGCGGGGCAGGTGCTTGCGTTGTCAGCTTCTATCGGGCTCTGTATTGGCATAATCTGTCACTTTCTTTTGCATGAACCATCTGGATCTGCCAAACCATGAAACTCGACGCCTACGACCGCAAGATTCTCGCCGCGCTGCAACGGGATGGCCGCCTGAGCAATGTGCAACTGGCAGACGAGATCGGCCTGTCGGCGTCACCTTGCTTGCGGCGGGTGCGGATGCTTGAAGAAGCTGGGGTTATTCGCGGCTACCAGGCCAATCTGGATCGCGACGAAGTGGGGTTGGGGCTGACGGTGTTTGTCGGGGTCAAGGTCGAGCGTCATAACGACGAACAAGCCGAAGCCTTTCGCCTGGCGGTGACGGCGTTGCCCGAGGTGATTTCGGCGTTTCTGGTTTCTGGGGAGTCGGATTTTCTGTTGCAGGTGGTGGTGCCGGATTTGCGCGCCTATGACCGGTTTCTCACCGGGCGTTTGCTGAAGCTGCCGGGGGTGAGCGACATTCGCAGCAACTTTGCGATTCACACGGTGAAGGCCCCTGGGGTGTTGCCGCTGGAGCATCTGCCGCTGTAGACCGAGTTGCCTGCCATCGCGAGCAAGCTCGCTCCCACAGTGATTGTATGAACACCACAAATCCAATGTGGGAGCGAGCTTACTCGCGATGGCAATAGACCAGGCACCCAAGCCCTTCGGGTCTTACATCTGCGTCGCCATCCCCTCCACATTCATCGCCGCCTGACGCAAGGCCTCGGAACGGGTCGGGTGGGGGTGGCAGGTCAGGGCAATGTCTTCGGCCGAGGCGCTGAACTCCATGGCCACGCAATACTCGCCAATCATTTCACTGACGCTCGGGCCGACCAGATGCACGCCGAGGACTTCGTCCGTGCGTTCATCGGCCAGCACTTTGGCGAAGCCTTCGGTTTCGTGGTTGATCTTCGCCCGGCTGTTGGCAGTGAAGGGAAACTTGCCGACCTTGTACGCCCGGCCTTCAGCCTTGAGCTGCTCTTCGGTCTTGCCGACGCTGGCCAGCTCCGGTCTGGTGTAGACCACACTGGGGATCAGGTCGTAGTTGACCTCGCCAGCCTTGCCGACGATCTGCTCGACGCAGGCCATGGCTTCGTCCTCGGCCTTGTGGGCGAGCATGGGACCTGAGGTCACGTCACCAATCACCCAGACCCCGGCGGCTTCGGTGCGATGCCCTTTGTTGGCGAGCATGCCGCGCTTGTCCGTGGCGAGGCCGACGTTCTCCAGGCCCAGGCCCTGTGTATAAGGTCGGCGCCCGATGGCAACCAGCACGTAATCGGCTTCCAGCAACTCGGCGGTACCGCCTGCGGCAGGCTCGATGCTGAGCTGCACGCCGGTGGCGGAGGTGGTGGCGCTGGTCACTTTCGAACTCAGCTTGAAACTCAAGCCTTGTTTGCTCAGGGAGCGCTGCAGGGTTTTGCCGGCTTCGATGTCCACGCCGGGGCAGATCCGTTCGAGAAACTCGACCACCGTTACCTGCGCTCCAAGGCGGCGCCAGACCGAACCCAGTTCCAGGCCGATAACGCCGGCGCCGATCACCACCAGATGTTTGGGCACCTCGGTCAGTGCCAGGGCGCCTGTGGAATCGAGGATGCGTTTGTTATCGATGTCTACACCGGGCAGGGGCGTGGGCTCGGAACCGGTGGCGATGATGATGTCCTTGGCGCTCAGTTCGGTCTTGCCGCCGGCGCTATCGGTCACCGTGACTTTGCCCGGTCCGTCGATGTGGCCCCAGCCTTTGATCCAGTCGACTTTGTTTTTGCGGAAAAGAAACTCGATGCCCTTGGTCAGCCCGGTAACGCTGTCATCCTTTTGCTTCATCATCTGGGCAAGGTTGAGGCTGGGTTTGACGTCGATCCCCAGGTTGGCGAACTCCGCACCCATGGCCGCGTCGTACAGTTCGGAGGCATGCAGCAACGCCTTGGATGGCATGCAACCGACGTTCAGGCAGGTGCCGCCGAGTGTGGCGCGTCCTTCCACGCAGGCCGCCTTCAGACCCAGTTGTCCGGCGCGGATCGCTGCGTTGTAACCGCCGGGGCCTCCGCCGAGTATCACGACGTCATAAGTGCTCATGGATGTACTCCTGGATCGAAAGGGGAAGGGATGGGTAAAAGTAGTTCCTGGATAAAATTACGAACGTAATATGTGCGTTCTGCCGCATTTCGGTCAAGGCTTCAGGTAAGCGACAGGTTGGGCATCTTTAGATAGCGCGCTTGAATACGGAAATTTCACCATTTTCGTTATATCGTAACGAATTGTCCTGTAAGCGAAGACACTCTGGGGTGGTATGCAAGTCGATCTCGATGTTGATGAAACGCCGTTAGCCGGGTTGCCGCGCTTTCAGCAGGCGTTCATTCAAGGGCGGCGTTTGCGCCAGTTCGCCATCGGTGCGGGCGTACTCGCGACGGTGGGTGTGCTGCTGGCGCTGTTTGCCGGGCTGTTTTCGTCTCAAACACTGTGGCCAGCGTTGTTGCTGAACCTGAGCGCGGCGTCTGTGGTGTTGATGGCGGGTTCGCAATCGGCCTGGTGGGTAGCCCAGTGGCGTGCCCGCGCCATGAATCCCGTGGTGCCGCAGGTCGTTGTCGACGAATCTGTCGTGCCTTCGGGGTGGTATGAACGCTTGCTGGACCGGATCGGCCGGCAATCGCAGCACTTGCTCGGGCAAATCGGCGCGCCGACGTTGTGGCTTGGCGGCTGGGCATTGTTGGCGGTATTGGGCGTGGAACAGGCCTGGAACCTCACGTTGCCCCCGGCAGCGCTGGGCCTGTCGGCCACTGTCGGGGCAGCGTGCTCCTTACTGTTGGCGTTCGGCCTGTTGGTGATGGAGCGCCATCTGGCGCAGGAAAACACCGCGCAATGGCCTGAAGCCGCTACGTTGGCGCAATTGATCCGTGTGGCGATCATCAGCCTGGTGCTCGGTGCTTTTTGTCTGTTGTTTGCCGATGAAACCTCGGTATGGCCTGTACGCCTGGCGGTGTTGATCGGACTGCTGCCGGGGCTGGTGGCGGCAGAACTTTTGCTGCGTGCAGTGTTGTCATTGTTCAGTCCTCGCCGCGAACGCCTTGAGCCGGAGCTGATGGCGCGCAGTTTTGTCGCCGACATGCTGCGCTGGCCACCACAGCCATTGCTGGCGTTGCAGCACGAATTGCATAACCGCTTCGGCATCGATTTGCGGCAGATCTGGGCCTTCACATTCATGCGTCGGGCGTTCCTGCCGGTGCTGGCCGTGGTGTCTCTCGTTGGCTGGTCGCTGACGGGCATTCACGAAATTGCGCTGCAAGGGCGTGGCATCTACGAGCGATTCGGCAAGCCGGTGGAGGTGTTCGGCCCAGGTTTGCATATGGGGTTGCCGTGGCCATTGGGCCGGATGTTGAGCGTCGAGAATGGGGTGGTTCACGAGTTGGCCACCAGTGTTGGCGAAACCTCGGCCCCCGCTCAGGCCGATCCCGCCGAAGGCCCGGCCCCGGCGATTGCCAATCGCCTATGGGACGCCAGTCATGTGAACGACAAATCCCAGGTGATCGCCAGCAGTCGAGCCGACAAGCAGAGCTTTCAGATCGTCAACATGGACGTGCGCTTCGTCTATCGCATCGGCTTGAGCGATGAGGCGGCGTTGGCCGCGACCTATAACAGTGCCGATGTGCCGATGTTGATTCGCAGCACCGCCAGCCGAATCCTGGTTCACGACTTCGCCTCGCGCACCCTCGACGGTTTGCTGGGTGAGGACAGGGTAGGGCTGGCCGAAGAAATCGGCCGCGCCGTCCAGGCTGATTTGCAAAAACTCGACAGCGGCGTGGAGATTCTCGCCACGGTGGTCGAGGCGATTCACCCTCCGGCCGGTGCAGCCAATGCTTATCACGGTGTGCAAGCGGCGCAGATTGGTGCGCAAGCCTTGATCGCCCGGGAACGCGGCGCCGCTGCCGAGGCCACCAACCAGGCGCAGTTGCAGGCCAGCATCGCCCGCGATCAGGCGACGGCCAGCGCCCGAGAAATCAATGCTGGCGCCCAGGCCGCGGACCTGAAATTCAACGCCGAGCAAAAAGCCTATGCCAGCGCTGGCCAGGCCTTCGTGCTGGAGCAGTATTTCAGTCAGTTGTCCCGGGGTTTGGCCAACGCCAAATTGCTGGTTCTCGATCATCGACTGGGCGGCAGCAGCAATGCGCCAACCATCGACCTCCGTACGTTCACGCTGCCGGTTGACCCTGCGCCGTCGCGTAAAACCGCTCAGCCAGGAGCTGCCAATTGAGCCAGTCCCATACCCACGATCACGATGACCACGCCGGACACGATCACGGCCATGGCGGGCATCATCACCACGGTCACCACCATCATCACCACGGCGATCCGCAAGAGGCCGGTCCATTCCCATGGCGCCGCATGGGTTGGGCGGCATTGCTGGTGGCGTTTGCGGTCGCAGCCGCGAGTCTGGTGCAGGTGCGTTCGGGAGAAGCCACAGTGATCACACGCTTCGGCAATCCATCGCGAGTCTTGCTGGAACCGGGGCTGGGCTGGCGCTGGCCGGCACCGTTCGAGGCGGCGATCCCGGTGGATCTGCGGCTGCGCACCACGTCCAGCGGTTTGCAGGACGTGGGCACCCGGGACGGATTGCGCATCATCGTTCAGGCCTACGTGGCGTGGCAGGTGCAGGGCGATTCGGACAATGTGCAACGTTTCATGCGCGCGGTGCAGAACCAGCCCGATGAAGCCGCGCGGCAGATTCGCACCTTTGTCGGCTCCGCACTGGAAACCACCGCTAGCAGTTTTGATTTGGCGAGTTTGGTGAATACCGATGCCAGCCAGGTACGCATTGCCGATTTCGAAGCACAACTGCGCAAGCAAATCGATCAACAGCTACTCACCACTTATGGCGTGCGCGTATTGCAGGTCGGTATCGAACGATTGACGCTGCCTTCGGTGACGCTCACCGCGACCGTCGACCGGATGCGCGCCGAGCGTGAAACCATCGCCACTGAACGCACGGCCATTGGCAAGCGAGAAGCCGCGCAAATTCGTTCTGCCGCCGAACGTGATGCGCGAATTGTGCAGGCCGACGCCACAGTAAAAGCCGCGGATATCGAAGCACAATCACGGGTTGAAGCGGCGCAGATTTACGGTCGCGCCTACGCGGGATCGCCGCAGCTTTACAACCTGCTGCGTTCGCTCGACACCCTGGGCACGGTGGTGACACCCGGGACCAAACTGATTCTGCGCACCGATGCCGCACCGTTCCGGGTGTTGGTTGACGGTCCGCCGAGCCTCGACAACAAGTCCGGATCGCAGCCATGAGTTTGGTTCCACGTGGAACAAATGAGTTGAGCAGCCCCTGGATTCAGGCCGGGCGTTTGGCGTTTCTCGCCCTGTACGCGGTGACGGTGTTGGCGGCATTGGCTTGGGCGTTTTCCAATGTGCGGCAGATCGATCCGCAAAATCGTGCGGTGGTTTTACATTTTGGTGCGCTGGATCGCATTCAGAATGCCGGGCTGTTATTGGCCTGGCCGCAACCGTTCGAGCAGGTGATTTTGTTGCCGGCGGCGGATCGGGTGATTGAGCGTCGAGTGGAAGGTCTGTTGCGCAGTGGTGCCGCGATGCAGGCAGATCGCGTGGCCAGTTTTGCCACGCCCATCAGCGATGCCCTCGCAGGGTCCGGCTATCTGTTAACGGGGGATGCCGGAGTGGTGCAACTCGATGTGCGGGTTTTCTACAAAGTCACCGAGCCCTATGCGTTCGTGCTTCAGGGCGAACACGTGTTGCCGGCGCTGGACCGACTGGTGACCCGCAGTGCGGTCGCGCTCACGGCCGCACGGGACCTGGACACCATTCTGGTCGCTCGTCCGGAGTTGATCGGCGCCGATAGCCAGGCGGCGGAAAGACGCGAGCGCTTGCGGGGTGATCTGGTGCAGGGCATCAATCAACGGCTGGCCGAACTCACTGCAACTAGGCAAGGCTTGGGGATCGAAGTGGCGCGGGTCGATGTGCAATCGAGTCTGCCCAGTCCTGCGGTGAACGCTTTCAACGCGGTACTGACGGCCAGCCAGCAAGCTGATAAGGCTGTCGCCAATGCACGCACCGAAGCGGAGAAGTTGACGCAGACCGCCAACGAGCAAGCCGACCGCACGTTGCAGGTGGCCCATGCCCAGGCGAGTGAACGACTGGCCAAGGCGTCGGCTGATACGGCCACCGTGTTGAGCCTGGCCAAGGCACAACAGCAAGGTACCGACCCGCAAATGCTGCTGCGTATTTACCGCGAGCGGATGCCGAAAATTCTCGGTCAGGCCGGATCGGTCACGACGGTTGATCCCAAAGACGATTCCCGCCTGATCATTCAGGGAGCTGCACAATGACCGCTCAAACCGCCGCCGCACCGAGCCTGTTGTCTTCGGCCGAACAGCGTCGTGCCGCGCGCCAGTTGACCCTGGCCATGCTCGCATTGGGCCTTCTCGCGCTGGGCTTGATCTGGCGTTGGCTGGCGCCGGAGCAGACTGGCGTCAGTCAGCTGCTGCTGGGTTTTGCCTCGTTGCTGGTCGCCGTACCGGTCATGCGCTCGGCCTGGTACAGCTTGCGATATCCGAGCCTGCACGGCATCACTGATCAATTGATTGCCCTGGCCATGCTGGGTGCCTGGGCCACCGGGGATCTGCTGACGGCGGCGCTGTTGCCGATCATCATGATCTTCGGCCACGTGCTGGAGGAGCGCAGCGTGATCGGTTCCCAGGAGGCAATTCACGCCCTCGGCAAACTGACCCGCAGCCACGCACGCAAGGTTCAGGCGGACGGCTCCATCATTGAAGTCGACAACGGCACACTCAAGGCGGGCGATCTGGTCGAGGTGCGCGCCGGTGACCGGGTGCCGGCGGATGGCCGGGTGTTATCCGGTCAGGCCAGTCTGGACACCGCCTCCATTACCGGCGAATCGGTGCCGATGGAGGCAGGCGTCGGCATGTCGGTGTTCGGCGGGGCGATCAACCTCGATGGCCTGCTGCGAATCGAAGTGACCCGCACTGGCCATGAGTCAACCCTCGGCAAAGTCATCGCCCTGATGCAAAACGCCGAGCGCTCGAAACCTCCGATCACTCGACTACTGGAGCGTTACGCCGGCAGCTATATGGTGTTGGTGTTGCTGCTGGCGGCCGTGACCTGGTTCATCACCAACAACGCTCAAGCGATGCTCGCGGTGTTGGTGGCGGCCTGTCCTTGTGCGTTGGTGTTGTCGGCACCGGCCACCGCGATTGCCGGAGTGGCAGTGGCAGCGCGTCACGGCATTTTGATCCGCAGTTCCGCGTTCCTTGAAGAGTTGGCAGACCTCACCTCGCTGGTAGTCGATAAAACCGGGACGCTGACATTCGGCACCTTACGTCTACAATCCATCGACAGTCCGCTGGAGGATCGCAGCCATGTCCTGAAGCTCGCCGCCAGCCTCGGATCGGCCAGCAGTCACCCGGTCAGTCGTGCGCTCGCGGGGTTGGTGACCCAGGAGCATTTCCTGCTGCTTTCTGACATTCGTGAACGCCAGGGCCTGGGCGTGGTGGCGATGACCGGGCAGGGTGAAGCGGCGCTCGGTCGGCCGGAGTTGTTCGCGCAACTGGGCATCAGCACATCGGCGGTGCCCGATCACGACGGTCCGATTGCCGGGTTGGCACTCAACGGGGAGTTTCTTGCCTGGCTGTTGCTGGCCGACAGCGTCAAACCCGAGGTGCAGTTTGCCTTGGGTGAGTTGCGTGATCTGGGGTTGGGCCGCCAGTTGTTGCTCACCGGTGATCGGCACAGCGTCGCGCAAACGCTCGCCCGGAATGTCGGGATCAGTGACGTCGAAGCGCAAGCCCTGCCCGAAGACAAACTCAACCGCGTGCTCAAAGAGATCGACAGTGGCTTCCGGCCGATGGTGGTCGGCGATGGCATCAACGACTCCCTGGCCCTCAAGGCTGGCGTGGTCGGTGTGGCCATGGGCGCCGGTGGCGCAGACATCGCCCTGGCATCGGCGGACATCGTGCTGATCGGCAGTGACCTGCGCCGCCTCGGCACCTGCGTGCGCCTGAGTCGGCAGTGCCGCCAGACATTGCAGGTGAATGTGATCATCGGACTGGGCTGGACCCTGGCCATCGTGGCCTTCGCCGCATTCGGCTGGCTTGGCGCTGCCGGGGCGATGATTGCGGCGTTGCTGCATAACCTCAGCACCTTGTTGGTGTTGGGCAATGCCGGTCGTTTGCTGCGGTTCCAGGAGCCGTTGCTCAAACTCAAGGACGAAGCCTGAAGACGAATGCTCTAAACCGGGTAATCACGGGTTTCAACTTTTTAGAACTGTGCGCCCGGTTCGTAGTCATTGAAGATGAGGGCACATCATTTTTGTGCGTTCGCGGCGGCAGGTGTAGGCGTCGCGAATCATTGAAATCGGCTATTAATTCGATAGCCAGCTATTTTTCAAAGATGGTCTACCCTCTGTTTAGACGTCTGAAACAAGGGGGATTCTCCATGCTCGCGCATCTTCCACCGGCCTTACAGAATCTGCAATTACCGCTTCGCCTGAGACTCTGGGATGGCCATGAATTCAATCTGGGGCCGACGCCCAGTGTCACGATTGTGGTCAAGGACCCGCAAATGGTCACCCAGTTTACCCATCCGAGCCTGGACGCCCTTGGCGCTGCTTTTGTCGAAGGCAAACTGGAACTCGAAGGCTCCATCAGCGATGTGATCCGTGTCTGCGATGAATGGAGCCAGGCGTTGCTGGATGAAAACGACGACAATCAGCCGGTTCGTAGCGCCCATGACAAAGAGATGGACGCCAAGGCGATTTCCTACCACTACGACCTTTCCAACGCGTTCTATCAGCTGTGGCTCGACAGCGACATGGCGTATTCCTGCGCTTATTTCGAGACCGGCAGTGAATCCCTGGAACAAGCCCAGCAAGCCAAGTTCCGTCACCTGTGCCGCAAGCTGCGCTTGCAGCCTGGCGAATACCTGCTGGATGTGGGTTGCGGTTGGGGCGGATTGGCGCGTTTTGCGGCGCGAGAATTTGGCGCGAAAGTGTTCGGTATCACCCTCAGCAAGGAGCAGTTGGCCCTGGCCCGGGAACGCGTAAAAGAGGAGGGCCTGGAAGACCTGGTCGAACTGCAACTGCTCGATTATCGCGATCTGCCGCAGGATGGCCGTTTCGACAAAGTGGTCAGCGTCGGCATGTTCGAACACGTCGGCCACGCCAATCTTGCCGAGTACTGCAAGACCCTGTTCGACGCGGTGAAAGAGGGCGGCCTGGTGATGAACCACGGGATCACCGCCAAATACACCGATGGCCGTCCGGTGGGACGCGGTGCCGGTGATTTCATCGGGAAATATGTGTTCCCCAACGGCGAGCTGCCGCACCTGTCGATGATCTCTGCCGAGATCAGTGAGGCGGGGCTGGAAATCGTCGATGTCGAGAGTTTGCGCCTGCACTACGCTCGCACGCTCGATCACTGGAGCGAACGCCTGGAGGACAATCTCGAGGCGGCCTCCAAACTGGTGCCGGAACAGGTCCTGCGCATCTGGCGGCTGTACCTGGCCGGTTGCGCTTATGCGTTTGCCCGGGGCTGGATCAACCTGCATCAGATTCTCGCGGTGAAGGCCCACGCCGATGGCAGTCATGAACTGCCATGGACCCGTGACGATATCTACCTCTAGAGAATCGGTGAAATAAGCCGGGCGACCCGCATGCCGACCTGTTGGACGCGGCGGGTCTCCCGGCCTTCTTCTTTGGCGATTTCGTGGGCGCTGGCAAAGTCATCGTTGAGCATCTGTTCCACCTTGGCGGCGAACGCGCGGTCGACGGTCAGCAACATCACTTCGAAATTCAGCCGGAACGAACGGTTGTCCATGTTGGCGCTGCCGATGGCGCTGATTTCGCTGTCGATCAATACCACTTTCTGATGCAGGAACCCGGGTTGGTAACGGAACACCCGCACACCGGCGCGTACCGCTTCGAAGGCGTAGAGGCTGGAGGCGGCGTAGACGATTCGATGGTCTGGCCGGGAAGGCAACAGCAGACGCACATCCACACCGCGCAGTACTGCCAGGCGCAAAGCAGCGAATACGGCTTCGTCGGGGATGAAGTACGGGCTGGTAATCCAGACCCGCTCGGTCGCCGCGTGGATGGCTTCGACAAAGAACAGTGAACAGGTTTCGTAGGCGTCTGCCGGCCCGCTGGCGAGCAACTGGCACAGCACACCGTCTTCCGGATAAACCTCGGGCAGGATCAGTGGCGGCAGGGCACGCGCCACCCAGAACCAGTCTTCGGCGAAAGACTCCTGCATGCACGCCACCACCGGGCCGCGCACTTGCACGTGGGTATCGCGCCAAGGGGCCAAGGGTGGTTTCTCGCCCATGTATTCGTCACCGACGTTGTGCCCGCCGACGAAGCCGAGAATGCCGTCCACCACCACGATCTTGCGGTGGTTGCGGAAGTTCACCTGAAAGCGATTGAGCCAGCCACTGCGGGTGGCGAAGGCTTTGACCTCGACCCCGCCATCACGCAAGGCCTGCACGTAGCCGTGGGGCAGGGAGTGGCTGCCGATTCGGTCATACAACAGGTAAATCGCCACGCCTTCGGCGGCTTTCTTCAACAGCAGGGTTTGCAGACGTTGGCCGAGGCGGTCGTCGTGAACGATGAAAAACTGGATCAGCACGGCTTCTTTCGCCTGGCTGATGGCGTCGAAAATGGCCTCGAACGTGTCATGACCGTTGATCAACAGACGCATTTGGTTGTTGGCCAGGCAGGGCATGTGTCCGAGCTTGGGCATCGCTCTGAGTGAGGCGTATGCAGAAGAAGCGCGGGCGGTGAGCGCCTCTTCTACCCAGGATCGCCAGTTGAGTTCGGAAACAGCCTTGCGCATTTCTTCGTTGGCCTGCCGCCGTGCCTTGATATAGCCATCGAAGGTGCTGCGGCCGAACATCAGGTATGGGATCAGCGTGAGGTAAGGGATAAAAAACAACGACAGGGCCCAGGCGATCGAGCCTTGGGCGGTACGGACGGTCAACACGGCGTGTATGGCCGCGATCATGCCCAGCGAATGCAGCAGGGCGATGGTATAACCGAAAATATGCGGTCCGAAATAATCCATGGGGGCTGCCTTGCTCCTGAAGATTCAGTGCTTAACAGACCATGTTCCGTGCAGAATGTCGCTAATTAATTGGCCCATGAACCGAAGCCTGCGGCTGACGTCTAACGGCCACTACTGATCAGGAGTTACTCGATGAACGTTCGTCTGCTGGGTTTGGCCATGGCACTGGGTTTGGCACTTCCTGTGGCGGCTCACGCGCAAATGCTGCAGCCGGGATTGTGGGAGCTGACCACGAGCAACATGAAGGTCGATGAGCAGAATATGCCGGACCTGCAATTGATCCTCGGTCAGCTCCAGAGCCAGATGACCCCTGAGCAGCGTGCAATGCTGGAAAAACAGGGCATCACCATGGGCGGTAAAGGGATCCGGGCGTGCCTGACCCCGGAACAGGTCAAGACCGACAACATTCCGTTGACCGATCCGCAGTCGGGCTGCAAGCAGGAAATCACCGACCGCTCCGGCAATCAGTGGAAATTCCGTTTCAGTTGCCCGAAAGCCCAGGGTGCGGGCGTGGCGACATTCATCAGTGATCGCGAGTTCACCACCAAGGTCAGCGGGATGTTCAACGCCACCGGCATTCAGCAGAAGGGCAGCCTGGAATCCCGCGCTGTCTGGCTGGGGCAGGATTGCGGCACGGTCAAGCCAAGAGCTTAAAAGCTTCGCGAGCAGGATCGCCCCACATTGATTGTGTGTCGATCACCAATCCCCTGTGGGAGCGAGCCTGCTTGCGAAAGCGTCCATTCAGCCACCCTGAATCCCCGGCCGACTCAACCATTCACACGCCGCCTCGACAGCCATCCGGCCAAAATCCTCCCCCGTGCGGCTGCGCACACTGACAAATCCCCCAGCCTGTTCTTTCTCGCCAACCACCACCAGGTACGGCACGGTCTGGCTGTGCTGGCGAATCTTGTAGCGGACTTTTTCGTTCCGCAGGTCGGCCTTGGCGCGCACGCCCCGTTGGCGCAAGGATTCGGTCACCGCTTGTGCATAAGTCGCCTGGCGGTCATCCATGCTCACGACGACCACGTGGGGTGGAACGCGCCACTGTTGCAGTTCCTGGTGGCTGGACCAGCATGTGCCGTAGATCCGTTGTTGCAACGTGCCGCTGATGTGATCGAGGGCAAACGCCTGCAAGACTTTGGTGGTGGGGACATGCGGTCCATGGCTCTGGTATTCGGTGTCCCCCAGACGATACAGCGGTACTGCTTCGCGCGGTGATCGACGACGGATCGAGTGATTGGTCGCGGCCAGTGACTGCATGCGCGCTTCGATGAGGGGCAGGTCCGCCGGGGTCAGCGGTTGGTCGACTGCAAACTCGTAAAAGAAACCATCGCCCAATTCCTTTCCCGCACGCATTTGCGCATGAGGGTGGAGTTGCTTGACCGCCATGGCCAGCATCAAGGCACAGGAGCGGCGCAGGATCTCCAGGCCGTCCGGCTCCCGGGGGGTGACAATACTGACCCGGGCATCCGCCTCGATCATGTATTCGCAGTCCACCAGTACACCATTGACTCGGCCCGCTACGGCCGCACTGGCCAGTTCCGGGCCGATGCTGGCGGCTACCTCGTGCACGGACAGTGGCTGGTCGTATTCACGCAATGAACCATCGGGCAGGGTGATCTGGATCATGGTCGGCGTACTCACGTGCTTCTAACGAGCGTTATCGCATAAACCGTAGGGGTAAACCCTGGCAGCTGTCATTAAGACGTTTGTCGTGCCAGGCAAGTTGCCCCGACACGATCGTGGTGCTGACACTGTGCCGAAAGCTCCGGCGGGCGAAGGGTGTCCAGCCGCATTGCGACAGGATCGTTTGCGTGGAAACGGCAATGCCGCCGGGTTAGGGCTTGATCAGCACCAGATCTGCCCAATAGCCTTCTCGAAGATAACCGCGATCGGGAATGGCGAACAGATCCGCGACACGGTGGCTGGTTTTGGCCACCAGCGTAGTGATCGGCTGCATGTCGCCTGAGTCATCGACTTCGTCAGCGCGGATCACCGCATAGGGTCCGACGAACACGTTCTCGCCGATCACCACTTTGCCGCAGATGATCGCCGTCTCGTCGACGTAGGCCGACTCGGCAATCAGCGGTAAATCTCCAGAGGGGTTCTTGCGGATCATGGCTTGCTCAACGCGTTGTACAGGGTGTTGAGGTTGTACTCGAATAACCCGGTGAAGGTGCTGGCCGGACCGCTCGCCGCGAGGGCATCGGAGTACAGCGTGCCGCCGATCTGCGCGCCGCTTTCATCGGCGATCTGCTTGAGCAGGCGCGCGTCCTTGATGTTTTCCATGAGCACGGCTTTGACCTTGGCCTGACGAATCTGGATGATCAGTGCGGCCACTTCGGCGGCGGAAGGTTCGCGCTCGGTGGACAGGCCTTGAGGCGCCATGAACTCGATGCCGTAGGCTTGGCCGAGATAACCGAAGGCGTCATGGGACGTCACGATCTTGCGGTTGCCCGGTGGCAGTGAGCCGAGTTTGGCCTTGGCTTCGGCGAGCAGGGCGTAGACTTGTTTCAGGTACGCCTTACTGTTGCGCTCATAGTCGGCGGTGTTCGCCGGGTCGGCGGCGATCAGCGCCTTGGTGATGTTGGCAATGTACAGCTCGGTGTTCGCCAGGTTATGCCAGGCATGCGGGTCGGGAACGGTTTCACCGTCTTCATCCAGGCTGCGCGGTATGACTCCGTGGCTCGCGCTGATGACTGGCGCCTGGGTCTCGGAGCTGGTCACCAGGCGATCCAGCCAGGGCTCGAAACCCAAGCCATTTTTGATGATGAGTTTGGCTTTGAGCAGCGCCTTGGCGTCGTCCGGTGTCGGCTCGTACGTGTGGGCATCTGCGTCCGGGCCGACCATGTTGGTGATCTGGATGTGATCCTTGCCGACCTGGCGGGTCATGTCGGCCAGGATGCTGAAGCTAGTGACCACCTGGAGTTTTTCGGCGGCAGACAGTGACATCGACACCAACAAACTGAACAGCACGAGTAAAGCGCGCATCGGTTAACACCTCATCGGGATGTGAGCAAAGGCGGGCGGCGCAGCAAGCCGTGCACCGGCCCGAACACCACGGACAACAGATACCCACCGCCAGCCACCAGCACGATTGCCGGGCCACTGGGCAGCGAGTAATAGAACGAGATCAATAAACCGAGCCACACCGAAAGGCTGCCGAGCAACGCGGCGACGACGATCAGCACCGGTAGGTGGCGACTCCAGAAACGCGCCGCGGCGGCAGGCAACATCATCAAACCGACCACCATCAACGCGCCGATGGCCTGGAAGCCGATGACCAGATTCAACACCACCAGCGTCAGGAACACGCCGTGGGCCAGTGGGCCGAGCCGGCTGATGGTTTGCAGAAAAAGCGGGTCGAGGGTGTCGAGCAGCAGTGGTTTGTAGATCAGTGCCATGGCAATCAGGCTCAGACCCGAGACCCAAAGCATGCCGGTCAAGGTCGGTCCGTCGACTGCCAGCGCCGAGCCAAACAACAGGTGTAACAGGTCCAGGCGTTTGCCGGCGATGCCGAGAATCAGCACACCAATGGCCAAGGAAATCGGGTAAATCGCCGCGAGGCTTGCGTCCTCCCGCAGGCCGGTACGCCGCGTAATCCAGGCCGCAAGGCCGGCCATACTCAGGCCAGCGCCGAGGCCGCCGATGGTCAACGCCGGCAGGCTCAACCCGGCAAACCAGAAGCCCAGGGCCGCACCGGGAAGGATGCCGTGGGCGACGGCATCGCCGATCAGGCTCATGCGTCTGAGGATCAGAAATACGCCCAATGGGGCCGTGCTACACGCCAGGAGCAAACCACCGAGCAGCGCCCGACGCATGAAGACGAACTCGTGGAACGGTTGCCACAGATGCGCAGCAGCGATCATCAGGCCACCTGCGCTTGTGGTGCTTGGCGGATCAGTTCGGTGCTCGGGCCGAATACGCAACCACTGCTTTTGATCAGCAACGTGTCTGGGATGTGCTCGCGGACAGCGGCGAGGTCATGGCACACGACCATCAGTGTCCGGCCTTCGAGGTGCCAATCCTGTATGTGTTTCCAGAGCAATGTCTGACCGAGTTCATCAAGGGCCGCGTGGGGTTCATCGAGCAACAGCAAGGACGCGTCGGTCAGGCTCAATCGGGCGAGCAGGGCACGTTGCAATTCACCGCCGGAAAGGGCTATCAAGGGTCGATCTTCCAGGCCGTTCAGGCACCAGTTTTCGAGGACGGTTTTCAGTCGCTGGCTACGGATCTCCGGTGACTGTTTGTTGCCCCAGAAACCGGCGGCGACCAATGCCTGAAGGCTGATCGGAAATTGCCTGTCCAGGTGTTGTTGCTGAGGCAGGAACGACACACCGCCCTTGAGGGGAACATCCAGTCGCACCTTTCCGGCCAACGGTTTTTGCAAGCCAGCGATGACCTTCAACAGGCTGCTTTTGCCAGAACCGTTCGCACCGATGATGGCGGTCAGGCTGCCCTTCGGCAGTTCGAAGTCTAGCGCTGGCGTGAGTGGCTGACCCGGTGCGCCCCAGCGCAATGCGTGGCAGGCAATCATGCGGCCTCCCAGTTGAAACGGCTTTCGGCTACGGCGTCATGGGCATGCAGGCTTTCGGCGTGGATGACACGAATGTGGAAGGCGTTGATACCCGTAGAGCGTTTCAGGGCCAGATTCAAACGGCGCGCGGCGTCTTCGCAGAACATCAGGTTCTGACCATTGGCCAGGGCGAAGGCTTGTTCGTCGGCGCGTTTGACCGCTGTTTGAACGGCTGTGCCGAGAGCGGCTTCGGCGTCGTTGATGACGGCGATCAGAGGCAATTCATCCAGGAAATCAGCCAGCCGTACGCGCAATTTTGCGCTGCTGCGTTGACTGTGAGGTGTGGCGACTATGCCGTTCGTGGAGCCGAGCCAGGCTAAAACGTCGGCGTGCTGCAATGGCTTGTTGGCGAAGTCATCGACGAATTGTTGCTGAATCAACTGTCGAGAAAGGGCTGCGGAACACGGGCAGGTTGAGGAATAAGGCACATCGATTTTTAGTTCCACGTGGAACATCGCGTTTTTCAAACGTGCTTCGATGGTGACTGGATAGCTTTTCCAGCCAGCCAGTGGACTGATCAGTGCCGGCCTTTTCAGCAACAAATCGGCGTGAAGAGTTAAGTGGGCGCTGCCGGATAGTCCTTCATGGCTCTCAAGAAAACGCTGCAAAACCCGCCGCAATAAAGCGGGTGAAAGGCTTTCCTGCTCCAGCAATTCAAGCGCCAGATAGAGCCGTGACATGTGAATGCCGCGCGCATTGCCATCGTCGAGGCTCACGCCGGCATCGGCTTTTGCATTCAGTCGTTGGCCATCAAACAAAACAGGAAGAGCAATGCCGCACATGCCCACCCACTCCAGTGGCAGGGCTTGGCGTGAGGCCTGCGCGGCGATATCCGGCAGAGTCAGCGCATTCATGAGCAGGTCCATCGTGGGAGTTGATTTGCCATGTTATAGTATAACAATTAAATCGACGATGCCTTTTTCATGAACAGGTTTTCATCATGCGCAGCCACCACATGCTCAGCCTGATTTCACGCCATCAACAGAAAAGCAAAGAGGCTTAACAGCCAGTGATCCGACTGCAGGTGAACTTGGCGCTGCTGCCGCCGGAGCTGGAAAACCGGTTGATCGTGGTCCAGCCGACGCGCCGGTTGTAGCCAACCCAGGCCTCGCCATCGGAAGCGATGCCGGTGAAAAACGTAAGCTGGCCGTAGCGGCTGCTAGTTTGCACCCAATAGCGTTTTCCGGCCGCTTCGAACCCCCGCAGATAGATCGTGCTACCGGCGGTGTTGACGCTGTAGGCGTTGCCATCCGCATCCACACAGGCCAGCAGGTTGGCGCTGCGGGTGCACCTGGCCAGGCTCGGGATCTGGGCCGTCGCGTCGGCAGCCACCAGCAGGGAAAGCATGATCAAAGCAGGTTTCAGGGCGTTGCGCATGGGGGTTCTCACGAAGGGAACGCGTTCAGCATCCAGTCCTTTGTCCTGTTGGGCAAGAGGGGATGGTTTATTTGTGTTGTTATACTATAACATTAAAGTAAGCCCGACACCGCGACCGGGCATCCTTGTGAGGAATATGCAGATGTCCAATCGACTCCCCGTGACCGTTCTCTCCGGCTTTCTTGGCGCCGGAAAAAGTACACTTCTTAATTACATACTACGTAATCGCGATGGATTGCGGGTTGCTGTCATCGTCAACGATATGAGCGAAATCAACGTAGATGGCACCGAAGTCCAGCGCGATGTCAGCCTTAACCGGGCTGAAGAGCGGCTGGTGGAAATGAGTAACGGGTGTATTTGCTGTACGTTACGTGAAGATTTGCTGGAGGAGGTGAGTCAGCTCGCCAGGGATGGCCGCTTCGACTATCTGCTGATCGAATCCACCGGTATTTCCGAACCGCTGCCTGTGGCGGAAACCTTCACCTTCTGCGATGAAAACGGCCAGAGTCTCAACGACATCGCACGTCTCGACACCATGGTCACGGTGGTCGATGGCATGAATTTCCTGCTCGATTACCAGGCCGCCGAAAGCCTGGCTTCCCGAGGAGAAACACTAGGGGAAGACGATGAACGTTCGATTACCGATCTGTTGATTGAGCAGGTCGAATTCGCCGACGTGATTTTGCTCAGCAAGATCGACTTGATCAGCAGCCACCAACGCGAGGAACTGATCGCCATCCTTGAACGGCTCAACGCCCGGGCGGAAATCATTCCGATGTCGATGGGCGAAATCCCCTTGAACAAGATTCTCAACACCGGTCGTTTTGACTTCGAAAAGGCTGCCCAGGCACCGGGATGGTTGCGGGAGTTGCGCGGCGAACACGTGCCGGAAACCGAAGAGTACGGCATCGCTTCCAGCGCTTACCGGGCTCGCCGGCCGTTCCATCCGCAGCGTTTCTTCAACTTCATCGACGGTCCTTGGGACAACGGCAAGCTGCTGCGTTCCAAGGGCTTTTTCTGGCTGGCGAGCAAGCACATGGACGCCGGCAGCTGGTCTCAGGCCGGTGGTTTGATGCGCTATGGCTTTGCCGGGCGCTGGTGGCGTTTCGTACCGAAAAACCAATGGCCACAAGACGAAGAAAGTACCACCGGGATCATGAAAAACTGGACCGCCGACAGCGGGGACTGTCGCCAGGAACTGGTGTTCATCGGCCAGAACATCAACTTCACGCAACTCACGACTGAACTGGACGCATGCCTGCTGACCGATGAGGAAATGGTGCTGGGCGTTGAGGGTTGGGGTTTGTTACCTGATCCATTCGGCCCTTGGTATGAAGAGGCCGCCTGATTCACTACTGGTGCTTCAAGGCTTGAGCCAGATGCCCTGGCTCTGGGCCTCGCAGTACGGCTGCAAATACGCCGCGTCGGTGGCAACGCCGTAATAGTGAATATCCTGTCGGTAGGGCATATTGGCGACTTGGGCGTTGCTGCAGATACCAAATGCGCCGCCGGGGCATTGATCGACATACTGCACCTCGACTTTCTGCCCCACCAGGTTCGGTTGGCAGAAACCGTCGGCGAAGAGTTTTGGCGGGATGTTGCGGTTCTGCTGGCAAACCTGGACATCAAGCCGTTCGCCCTGGCTGTGAACCACACAAGCCTGGGCCAGCGCCTCGCCTGAAACGAGTGCCAGGAGCAACGACAAGCCAATTAACCGCATCCATCACCTCCTCAGAAATCATCGACCATGCTGCAGAATATTCCCACTCATGTCATTGCCGGCCCGTTGGGCGCCGGCAAGACCAGCCTGATCAAACACCTGCTGGCCCAGCGCCCGGTTGGAGAGCGGTGGGCGGTGTTGATCAACGAGTTTGGCCAGATCGGTCTCGACGCTGCGCTACTGACCCAGGACGCCGATGGTATCGCACTGGGGGAAGTGGCCGGGGGCTGCTTGTGTTGCGTCAACGGGGCGCCGTTTCAGATTGGTCTTGGTCGCTTGTTGCGCAGGGCGCAACCGGATCGGCTGTTCATTGAGCCCTCAGGGCTGGGGCATCCGGCGCAGTTGCTCAGGCAATTGAGCGAAGCGCCGTGGCAAGGCGTGTTGGCTGTTCAGCCTTGTGTGCTGGTGCTGGATGCCCAGTCGCTCGCCGCTGGCAAACCGTTGCCGGATGTTCAACAGCAAGCGCTGGGCCATGCGGGATTGCTGTTGTTGAACAAGTCTGAAGGTCTCGAAGAAGACAGTCGCCAGCGAATCGCCGGGCAATTGCCGCCGCTCCCTCTGTACTGGACGCAACAGGCGGCTTTACCCTTGAGCGAGTTGCCGGGGCTGAATACCAAAGCGCTGGCAGGTGTGGATAACTTCGTCGTGCCCAAGGGATTGGCGCAGCTGCCGGCGGTCTGGAGCGATCCCGCGTTGCCCATTTGCTTGAGTCAGGAACAGGACGGTGGCTGGAGCATCGGTTGGCGTTGGCACCCAAGCCAGGTATTTGATGCCGCGCTGGTTGGCCGGTGGCTTGAAAGCCTTGGCTGGAGGCGGGCGAAGCTGGTTATCCACAGTACCCACGGCTGGGTCTCGGCGAACGTGGTGGATAACTCGGCGCTGGGTTGGCAGCCCAGTGAATGGCGGCAGGATTCACGTATCGAGCTGATTTTCAGTGAAGCGCAGAATGCAGAGCGACTGCAGCGTGAGCTGGCAGCGTGCCGATCCGGATCGGGTTAACGGCTCAAGGCCGCCACTTGGTATGGTCCTGACGCCACTGGCTCAGCTCGATCACTTCCGCGCGAGGTTTCGCCACTTCGACCACTGGTTCGGTTTCGTCGAACGGGACCGGGTAGGGTGCCAGCTCAATCTGTGCGCTGTGAGCGCCGAACTGGGTGATGGTGCCGTTGTGGCGGGTTTCGCCCGTCACGGTGAATTCGAAGTTATACACACGGGCCAGGCGTCGCCGACCACTGGCATCCTTGATGAACGCGATTCTTTTCAAGGCCACGTTGCCGTCGAGCAATTCGATCCCGAGTTTGCCGCAATGCTGCTTGACCCGCTCCAGCGCGCGCTCGCGCAAGCCGTGGTTGTGCCATAGCCATGCGCCGGCAGTGGCGAACAGCATCAGCACGAATATATTTCCAAGGGTCAGCATCAACAGGGTGCTCCAACAAGATAGTGTCAGCTTAACTGTGTCGCTGGTCTGTCGTACAGGCTGCGTTTAGTCGCATACTGCGCGGCTAGAATTTCAATCGTTTTACGGAAATCCACCGCATGAAACGTACTCCGCATTTGCTCGCTATCCAGTCCCACGTGGTATTCGGTCACGCCGGCAACAGTGCCGCGGTTTTCCCGATGCAACGGGTCGGGGTGAATGTCTGGCCGCTCAACACCGTGCAGTTCTCCAATCACACCCAGTACGGTCAGTGGGCTGGTGAAGTGCTGGCGCCGCACCAGATACCTGACCTGGTTGAAGGAATCGCGGCGATTGGCGAGTTGGGCAACTGCGATGCGGTGCTCTCCGGTTACCTCGGCAGTGCGGCCCAGGGCCGGGCGATCCTGACAGGGGTGGCACGGATCAAGTCGATGAATCCCAAGGCGCTGTACCTGTGTGACCCGGTCATGGGGCATCCGGAGAAGGGCTGCAGTGTTCCGGCGGAGGTCAGTGATTTCCTGTTGGAAGAGGCCGCCGCCGTGGCGGACTTCATGTGCCCGAACCAGTTGGAGCTGGACAGCTTCTCCGGGCGCAAGCCGCAATCGCTGTTCGATTGCCTGGCGATGGCGCGTGCATTGCTGGTGCGCGGCCCGAAAGCAGTGCTGGTCAAGCATCTGGACTACCCAGGCAAATCGGCAGAGGTCTTCGAGATGCTGCTGGTGACGGCCGAAGGCAGCTGGCATTTGCAGCGCCCGTTGCTGGCGTTCCCGCGTCAGCCGGTGGGCGTGGGCGATCTGACTTCCGGGCTGTTCCTGGCGCGTGTGCTGTTGGGTGATAGCCTGGTGGCGGCCTTCGAATTCACGGCTTCGGCGGTGCATGAAGTGCTGCTCGAAACCCAGGCGTGTACCAGCTACGAGTTGGAACTGGTTCGGGCTCAGGACCGGATTGCCCATCCGCGGGTGCGGTTCGAGGCGACCTCGATCAGTTTTTAATCAGATTTGGGCAGAAAGATCGCAGCCTGCGGCAGCTCCTACAAGGGAATGTGACCTACTTGTAGGAGCTGCCGCAGGCTGCGATCTTTAGCTTTAAGCGTCGCCCTTGATCTCCTGATAACGCTTTTCCAGCTCTTGACGAATCTGGCGACGCTGCTGAGCCTGGATGAAGCGGCGCTTGCTCTCGCTGTTGTCCGGTTGCAGCGGCGGTACCGATGCAGGTTTACGCTGGTCATCCACCGCAACCATGGTGAAGAAGCAACTGTTGGTGTGACGTACCGAGCGCTCGCGGATGTTCTCGGTCACCACTTTGATGCCCACCTCCATGGAGGTGTTGCCGGTGTAGTTGACCGAGGCGAGAAAAGTCACCAGTTCGCCGACATGGATCGGCTCACGGAAAATGACCTGGTCCACCGACAGGGTCACCACATAGCGGCCGGCATATCGGCTGGCGCAGGCGTAGGCCACTTCGTCGAGGTATTTGAGCAGGGTGCCGCCGTGAACATTGCCAGAGAAGTTGGCCATGTCGGGGGTCATCAATACCGTCATCGACAGCTGGGCGTTTCCGGGTTCCATAGCATTCTCACGGGTCAAGGCCAGGTTTGAGGGATGCACCTCTGCGGGTGCCTCGGCGGTTTTTTCAAACCAACAGTTATCGGGACGCCGGGTGCAGGGTCGCCGTCACGCCGGATCGATCTGTTTCCATATATTGCACCGCCTTTCTGCCATAAGTCGCGGTGTTACCCTGCAAAAAGCCCTGCCTCAAGGGCATTTCCTACGTGCAATTCCGATTTTTGTTCTGCTCGATCAGACTTTTCCTGCTTCCGGGGATCGAGCAATGCCATCCAGGGAGTCTCACGCCATGCATGCCATCAGTTTCATTCAGGATCTGGCAGTGATCATGTTGATCGCAGGTGTGGTAACCGTTGTTTTCCATCGCCTGAAACAACCGGTGGTGCTGGGATACATCGTCGCCGGTTTCATCATTGGCCCGCACACCCCGCCATTCGGCCTGATCCACGACGAAGACACGATCAAGACCCTGGCCGAACTCGGAGTGATATTCCTGATGTTCTGCCTGGGCCTGGAGTTCAGCCTGCGCAAGTTGTTCAAGGTCGGTGCCACGGCATTTATCGCGGCGTTCCTGGAAATCGTGCTGATGATCTGGATCGGCTACGAGATTGGTCGCTGGTTCGACTGGAACACCATGGATTCGCTGTTCCTCGGCGCGATCCTGGCGATTTCCTCGACCACCATCATCGTCAAGGCGCTCAACGATCTGAAGTTGAAGAACGAGCGATTTGCGCAGCTGATATTTGGTGTGCTGATCGTCGAAGACATTCTGGGCATCGGCATCATCGCGCTACTGTCCAGCATCGCGGTCAGCGGTACGGTCAGCTCCGGCGAAGTGTTTTCCACGGTCGGCAAACTGTCGCTGTTCATGATCGTCGCGTTGGTCATTGGCATTCTGATGGTGCCGCGGCTGCTGGCCTACGTCGCCAGATTCGAAAGCAACGAAATGCTGCTGATCACGGTGCTGGGCCTGTGTTTTGGCTTCTGCCTGCTGGTGGTCAAGCTTGAATACAGCATGGTCCTCGGGGCATTCCTGATCGGCGCGATCATGGCTGAATCCCGGCAACTGCTGAAAATCGAGCGTTTGATTGAACCGGTTCGCGATCTTTTCAGTGCGATCTTCTTTGTGGCCATCGGGCTGATGCTCGACCCGGCGATCCTGCTTCAATACGCCTGGCCAATCGCCGTAATCACCGTAGCCGTGGTGCTCGGCAAGATGCTGTCCTGTGGCCTTGGTGCATTTATCGCCGGTAATGACGGACGCACCTCGCTGCGAGTCGGGATGGGTCTTTCACAGATTGGCGAATTCTCCTTCATCATCGCGGCACTGGGCATGACGTTGCAGGTCACCAGTAACTTTTTATACCCCGTTGCTGTGGCGGTTTCGGTGATCACGACCTTACTGACGCCTTATCTGATCCGCGCGGCTGATCCATTGTCGATCAAGCTCGCTGGCGCCATGCCAGAGCGCCTGGGACGGGTGTTGGGGATGTACGGCGAATGGCTGCGCAGCATCCAGCCTCAGGGTGAGGGCGCGTTACTGGCATCCATGATTCGGAGGATTTTGCTGCAGGTGGGAGTCAATCTGGCGCTCGTGATCGCGATTTTCTTCTCGGGCGCGTACTTCGCCGAGCGCATGTCGGCTTACGTGCAGGGCTGGATCAGCGACCCGAGCTGGCAGAAGGCGTTGATCTGGGGTGGGGCGCTGTTGTTGTCGCTGCCTTTTTTGATTGCGGCGTACCGCAAGCTAAAAGCGCTGTCGATGTTGCTGGCGGAAATGGGTGTGAAGCCGGAGATGGCCGGGCGTCACACGCAGCGAGTGCGACGGGTGATCGCTGAAGTGATCCCGATCCTGTCGCTGCTGGTGATCTTTTTGCTGTTGGCAGCCTTGTCGGCCAGTATTCTGCCGACCAACAAGTTGCTGGTATTGATCGCCGTGGTCGCGGCCGCCGTGGCGGCACTGCTGTGGCGCTGGTTCATTCGTGTGCATACGCGGATGCAGGTGGCGTTGCTGGAAACCCTCGACAATCACAAGGAGTCGTCCGGGCATTGACCACCCCGCGGCGTTGACTGGATCAGCTTTCCAGCCAGACGTCCCGTGCCCAGTGCCACACCGATTCCCAGGTCTCTTCGGCGATCAGCTCTTCTTCGGCCTGCCAAAGCACCACGGTGCCGTCCTCTTCGACCAGATAGTAGTCGTCACCGTCCTGGCAGATCGGGATCATGCTGCGATCGACGCCGGCGTCCCAGGCGTTGGCGGCAACGTCGGGCAGGTAGGTGTGGGATTGCGGGTCGGTCACGGTGACCGGTTCCAGGCTGCCGTAGACCACGTCGCTGACGGTCAGCAGAAACTCTCTGAAGACGAACGGAATGTCGATGAACAGTTGTTCTTCGATTTCGACCAGCAGGTCTTCGTCGGGCAATTCCAAGGGGACCGGTACCGGTTCGTTGGCTTCACGCAGTTGTTCGATGATTTCTTCCACGTCCGGGATCCTCTTGCTTGTATGGCGCGGTTTATATGGGGCGGTTTATACAGTAGCTTGCTATAGATGCAACCGCGAAATAGAAAACCCCGGCCTGAGCCGGGGTTTTGTTTACAGCAGGTGAAGTTCTACGCGGGATCAGCCGTTCTGGCGGATACCGGCCACCAGCCAAGGCTGGTTTTCGCCCTGTGCGCGTTCCATGTTCCAGCTTTCGCTGAAGACCTCGCCCTGGTCGAAACGCGAGGTTTTCGACACGCCAGTGAAGGTCAGGGTGGCGATGGTCTTGTCGGCGCGATCGTCCACACCATCCAGCTGTACATTGAGGTTATCGATGTAGGTGGACTGGAAACCGTCGCCCAGGTCAGCACGCTCACGCTTGAGGAACTCCAGCATTTGCGGGGTCACGAACTCGGCGATCTTGTCCATTTCGTTGGCGTCCCAGTGCTGTTGCAGGGACTGGAAGTGATTGCGCGCCGCTTCGACGAAGTTTGTTTCGTTGAACCAGGCTGGCGCGTTGATCACCGGGCGAGCGGCAACAGGCGCTGCCGAGCCACCGAAGATCGAACCGCCGGCAGGCTTTTGTTCGAACGCCTCACGTTGCATCGGCGCGTGGCCGGCCGGAGCGTATTGCTCCTGCTGCTTGCGACGACGGGCGGCGATGAAACGGAAGACCAGGAACGCGATGACCGCCATGATCAGGATGTCGAAGATCTGCATGCCCTGGAAGCCGTCACCCATGAACATGGAGGCCAGCAGGCCACCGGCCGCGATACCGGCCAGAGGGCCGAGCCAGCGCGAAGCGCCACCGGCCTTGGCCGCGGCGCCAGCGGCACCGGCAGCACCAGCGGTCGCCGCGGCGCCGCCCATGCCTGGAGAAGAAGGAGCCATCTGGCTGGTCTGGTGCGTCGGCGCAGCGCCGGCGCTTTTGCCACCACCGAAGCGCTTGGCGGCATTGACGTCGAGACTCATCGTCAGGCCGATGCACAACGCCATGGCGATGCTAAGAAAACGTTTCATAAAGGGAATTCCCATTTGTGGAAGGCACGCGCGCCATGTTGCACAGCTGAAGTGTTACTGGCTAGCGGCAGAGTGTTTCGGGCTTTTGCCTGACAGGTCGTGTTCAGCTTCAGTCAGTGCAAGAAGGCCTTTTGACTTTGATATGTCAGATGAGTGGACAGGGTTTGTAGGACGGTCGCCTAGCGTCGCAGAACCAGCATGACCACCCCGGTCGTGATCAGACCGATTCCACCCCATTGGCGAAGATCGAGTTTTTCACCCAGCAGGACAACGCCAAGAACAGCCACCAGCACCACGCTGAGTTTGTCCACTGGGGCAACCAGTGACGCCGGACCGACCTTGAGTGCGCGGAAATAGCAGATCCACGATGCACCGGTGGCCAGGCCCGACAACAGCAGGAACAGATAGCTCTTTGCAGAGATCGATCCCAATGACTGATATTGGCCCGTGGCGTACAAAATCAAGGCCAGGCTGACCAATACCACTATCGTACGTAACAGGGTGGCGAAGTCGGAATTGACGTTTTCGATGCCGACTTTCGCGAAAATGGCGGTCATTGCCGCGAATGCCGCCGATAACAGGGCCCAGAATGTCCAGGAAGAAAAAAAGCCTGAGCCCATGTCATTTGCACCTTTAAATTCAGATATCGGCCTGAAACCTGTGGGAGCGAGCTTGCTCGCGATGACGGACTGACAGCCAGAAATGATGTCGACTGATCTACCGCTATCGCGAGCAAGCCCGCTCCTACAGAAAAGCTAGATCGCTTCCAGCTTGGCGTAACCCAACATCAGCCACTTGCTGCCTTCGCTGAAGTTCACCTGCACCCGGGCCTGAGCACCGGCGCCCTCGAAGTTGAGGATCACGCCGTCACCGAAGATCGAATGGCGCACAGTCTGACCCAGACTGAAGCCGGTTTCCGGAATCTCGCTGCCGCTGAACAGGTTGCTGCCACTCATCGACTGGTTGCCACCAAACGGACGGCTGACGCTGTTGGACAACCGCACCTCCTGAATCAGGCCTTTCGGAACTTCGCGTACGAAACGCGACACCTTGTTGTAGGTCTCGCTGCCATAAAGGCGTCGGGTTTCGGCAAAGGTCATCACCAGATTCTGCATGGCCCGGGTGATGCCTACGTAGGCCAGACGCCGCTCTTCCTCAAGACGGCCGGGTTCTTCCAGGCTCATCTTGTGCGGGAACAGGCCTTCTTCCATGCCCACCAGGAACACGTAAGGGAATTCCAGGCCTTTGGCGCTGTGCAGGGTCATCAGTTGGATGCTGTCTTCGTGCTCGTCGGCCTGGGTATCGCCGGCCTCCAGCGACGCGTGACCGAGGAACGCTGCCAATGGCGTCAGGTCTTCGTCTTCTTCACTGTTTTCGAAGTTGCGCGCGGCGCTGACCAGTTCCTCAAGGTTCTCTACCCGGGCCTGGCCTTTCTCGCCTTTTTCCGCTTCGTGATAGGCGATCAGCCCCGACTGCTCGATGACGGTCTGGGTCATCAGGTGCAGCGGCATTTCCATGCACTTGGCGGCGAGGTTCTCGATCAGCTCGATAAACGCGCCAAGGGCACCGGCCGCACGACCGGTCAGGCCTTTGTTGGCCACCAGTTGGCGCATCGCTTCCCACATTGACACATCGCTGTGGCGCGCATGGTCGCGGATCGCTTCGACGGTTTTCTCGCCGATGCCACGGGCCGGCACGTTAATGACCCGTTCCAGCGCGGCATCGTTACCGCGGCCTTCGAGCAAGCGCATGTAGGCCATGGCGTTCTTGATTTCGGCGCGTTCGAAGAAGCGCTGACCGCCATAGATGCGGTAGGGAATGCGCTCGCGCAGCAAGGCTTCTTCCAGAACCCGCGATTGGGCGTTGGAACGGTACAGAATCGCGATATCGCTGCGAGACAAGCCGGTTTTCAGCGCACTTTCGATAGTTTCGACAACGTAGCGTGCTTCGTCGTGTTCATTGAAGGCGGCGTACAGGTTGATCGCTTCGCCGTCGCCGCCGTCTGTCCAGAGCTCTTTGCCCAGGCGCCCGGTGTTGTTGGCGATCAAGGCGTTGGCTGCCTTCAGGATACCGGCGGTGGAGCGATAGTTTTGCTCCAGGCGAATGGTTTCGGCGTCCGGGAAGTCTTCGGAATACTGGTAGATGTTCTCGATTTTCGCGCCGCGCCAGCCGTAGATCGACTGGTCATCGTCGCCGACCACCATCAGGCTGTCGCCACCCTTGGCCAGCAGGCGCAACCAGGCGTATTGCACGGCGTTGGTGTCCTGGAACTCGTCCACCAGAATGTGCCGGAAGCGCTTTTGATAGTGAGCGAGCAGGCCTGGGTGATCGCGCCACAGATCGAGGGCACGCAGCAGCAATTCGGAGAAGTCGATGACACCCGCGCGCAGGCACGCCGCCTCGTAGGCTTCATAGATGCCGCGCATGGTCGCCAGGAACAGATCGCCGCTGGCTTGAATGTGTTGCGGGCGCAAACCTTCGTCTTTCTGACCGTTGATGAACCACTGGGCCTGACGGGCCGGCCAGCGTTGCTCATCCAGACCGAGCTCGCGGATCACCCGCTTGACCAGCCGTTGCTGGTCGTCGCTGTCGAGAATCTGGAAAGTCTGGCTCAACCCGGCTTCCTGCCAGTGCGCCCGCAACAAGCGGTGCGCCAGGCCGTGGAAGGTGCCGACCCACATGCCGGCCGGGTTGATACCCATCAGCTGCTCGATGCGCTGGCGCATCTCGGCAGCGGCCTTATTGGTGAAGGTCACCGACAGGATGGAGTGGGGCGAGGCGTTTTCGACCTGGATCAACCAGGCGATACGGTGCACCAGCACTCGGGTTTTACCGGAACCAGCACCGGCCAGGACCAACTGACGACCCACGGGGGCCGCTACGGCCTGGCGTTGGGCATCGTTGAGGGAGTTCAGCAGAAGGGAGAGATCATCGCGCATCCGGGCATTCTAGGGGGCCGCGTCACCCCGGGCAAACTCCGCTTTGCTTTAGCCGATGAAAGTTATGCGGAGGACGACCGGTCGGTCATTGGCTGCAGGCGTTGGCGGGGCGTGTCCGTAGCGTATTCAGGGGTGTCGGCGGCTGAAAAAATTTGGCCATTTATTGATCAGCAGCAGTTTGGTCCGGGCAATTGCTTGTGTATGCTCCGAGCAGTTTCGGGCCCATGCTCATCATTATAAGAACAAGAACATCGCCTATGACCCTCAGCTTCGACCTGTCGGGCCCCATTGTGGAGCCCAGGGTTATCCGTAAACAATACGCCATGGAAATGGCGGTCGAACGCACGCGCCTTTTGTATCAGGGCTCGCTGCTGCCCACGTTGTTCATGCTGATCAATGGCCTGGTCTGCGCCGGTTTGCTCTGGAGTCCGCAGCGCTATTTCCTGGTCAGTGTCTGGCTGGTGTGGTTGTTGTCTTTGGTGGCATTGCGGGTGATTCAGGTCGCAGCCTTCGATTCGGCCATTCCCAATCGTCAGGCCCATCCCATTTGGCGACGGATGTTTTTGCTGGGCTCCGGCCTCACCGGACTGACCCTGGCCGGTGCCGGCATCGCCCTGGTCCCCGCCGATAACTTCATTCAGCAAGCCTGGGTCTTCGGCCTCATCGGTGCCGCAGCGCTCTCGGCCAGCGTGGCTTATGCGGTCAGTTTGCCGGCCTTTCTGTCATTCACCTTGCCCTGCCTGTTGCCGGCCATCGCCTATATGTTTTGGGGGGGTGACGAACAGCAGCAAGGTTGGGGCTGGTTCGGGCTGATCCTGCTCGGTGCATTGAGCGTGGTTGCCTGGCAAGTCAATCGATTGATCGATCGGGGCTTGATGCGACGCTTTCAGAACCAGGCACTGATCGAACATCTACAGCAAGCGCAAAGCTGCAGTGATCAGCTCAATCAGAAGCTGGCCAAGGAGATAGAGCAGCGCCGACGTGCCGAGGACGAATTGCGAGAGATCCAGGTCGACCTGGAAAACCGTGTCGCTCAGCGCAGTCTGGAACTGGACGCCGCCAACCAGGCACTGAGCAAGAGTGAGGCGCGTCTGGCACTGGCATTGAAGGCCAGCGAGTTGGGGTTGTGGGACTGGAATCTGCAAACAGACGAAGTCCATCACACGCAGATTCAGGAATTGTTCGGCCTGGAGCCGGAACAGGTCACGGCAATACTGCGTCACCTCAAGCCGCGCCTTCACCCCGAGGATCTTCCTGCGCTGAAAAGGGCGCTGGTCGAGCATTTGAAGGGCCGCACCGAGGACTATCAAATCGAGTATCGCGTGCGGCATGGCGACGGCCACTGGGTCTGGATCGAGGACCGCGGGCGTGCGGTCGAGCGTGCCGAAAACGGCCGGGTGATTCGCATGGTCGGCACTCGCCGCGACATCAGCGTCAGCAAAGGCCTGGAAGAGCAGCAGCAACTGGCGGCGACCGTGTTCGAGGCGGCCAGCGAGGGGATCGTGATTTTCGATCCGAACTATGCCCTGATCGCGATCAATCAAGCCTTCAGTCGGGTGACCGGCTATGACATCGAGGACATGATCGGACGCAATGTCATTGAGCTGCCATGCAGTCGCGATGCGCGTCGGCATTACGCGGCAATTCATCAGGCGCTGGAACAGCAGGGCAGCTGGCAGGGCGAATTGGTGGAAACCCGCAAGAACGGCGAGATGTATCCGCAATGGCTGCAACTGAATGCTGTGCGCGATACCCGGGGAAATGTCAGCCATATTGTGGGCTTCTTCGCTGATCTCTCAGCCCGCCGAGAATCCGAAGAGCGAATGCGCTATCTGACCCATTACGACGAACTTACCGGTCTGGCCAACCGCTCAATGTTCCGCGAACGACTCAGCGAGGCTCATCAACGAGTGCGACAGGGCGGTTATCGCAGCCTGGCGTTGCTGCATATCAATCTTGATCGGTTCAAGCAACTCAACGACAGCCTGGGGCATGAAGTCGCCGACCAGTTGTTGCAGAAAATGGCCCGGCGGCTGGTAAATGCATTGCCTGAAGCAGACACCATCGCGCGCCTGTCCGGTGATGAGTTTGCCGTGCTGTTCAACTCCTACGGCAACCTTTCGAGCCTGGCCCGGGTGGCGACTCGTCTGGCGAACAAGTTGCGTTTGCCGGTGACCATTGAGGGGCATGAACTGGTGGTCAGCGTGTCGATGGGCATCAGCTTGTTGCCGGACAGCGCGCGGGAAATTTCCGCGTTGGTCAGTCAATCGAACATGGCCATGCAACACGCCAAACACCTGGGTGGTAATAATTTCCAGTTTTATACCGACAGTTTGCAAGCCAGCACGCTGGAGCGTTTGCAGCTGGAAAACCACTTGCGCAAAGCCATCGAAGACAAGCAACTGAAGGTGTTTTACCAACCGAAACTGTGCCTTGCCACTGGTAAGTTGAATGCCGCCGAAGCCTTGGTGCGTTGGGATCATCCGACCATGGGGCGCGTGCCGCCGGGGGATTTCATCGGCCTGGCTGAAGAAACCGGATTGATCGGCCCGATCGGTGAGTTCGTGCTGCGTCAGGCCTGCTGGCAAGCCTGTGAGTGGCAGCGGCAGGGGCTCGAAGCGATTCGGGTGTCGGTGAATCTGTCGGTGCATCAATTGCGCCAGGGCAAGCTGGTCAGTCTGGTGCGCCAAGTGCTGGAAGAAACCGGGCTGGCGCCGCACTTCCTGGAGCTGGAGTTGACCGAAAGCCAGCTGCTGGACAGCGTCGAACACATCATCGCGACCTTCCAGCAGTTGCGTGACCTCGGGGTGAAGCTGGCGATCGATGATTTCGGCACCGGTTATTCATCCCTGAGTTACCTCAAGCGCATTCCTGTGGATTACGTAAAGATCGATCAGGCGTTTATTCGTGGCTTGGGGGAGGGTACCGAGGATGCGGCGATCACCCGGGCGATCATTGCCATGGCCCATGGCTTGTCGCTGAAGGTCGTGGCAGAAGGGGTGGAGCGGCGAGAACAGCTTGAGTTCTTGAAAGCCGAGCGCTGCGATGAGGTGCAGGGCTACCTGATCAGCCGGCCCGTCGAGTCACAGGCGCTGGCGATCCTGTTGCGAGAGCAATGTTCGAATTGAATGGGCTGATTCCCGCAGGGTTTTGTGGGGCGAGGTAAAGCCTTACGACCGGGGCAACAGTGCTACATGAAGCGCGGGCACCTGAAATCGAGGGATTCGGTAACGCATTGAGCAGGCAAAAAGCCAATTCATGTAGTATAACTACAAGCGTGCTACATCCCCGGCACCTGCCAATAACAAAGAGTCCAGCCCTTTGAATCTGCTGCAACACATCGCCCAGTCTCGCCACCTGTTACGCAAGTCGGAGCTCAAGGTCGCCGACCACGTGCTGCTTGATCCTGCGGCCGTGATGCACAGCTCCATGGCCGACCTGGCCCACAGCGTGGGCATCAGTGAACCGACCATCGTGCGTTTTTGCCGTGCCATCGGTTGTTCCGGTTTTCAGGACCTGAAGCTGAAGCTGGCCCAGAGCCTGGCGGCAGGTGCGAGTTTTGGCCAGTTTGCGATCCACGAAGACGATTCGGTCGCTGACTACAGCCTGAAAATCTTCGACACCACCCTGCATACGCTGATGGAGGTTCGCGAGAAACTCGATCCGCTGGAACTGCAGCGGGCGGTGACGCTCATGTCCCAGGCCCAGCGTGTCGAGTTCTACGGCTTCGGCGCTTCGGGTGCGGTCGCGGCGGACGCCCAGCACAAATTCTTCCGCTTGCTGCTCACCGCTGCGGCGTATTCCGACCCGCACATGCAGGCGATGTCAGCCGTGACGCTCAAGCCGACTGACGTGGCGATCTGCATTTCCCAGTCCGGGCGCTCCAAGGACCTGCTGATCACCGCCAACCTGGTGCGTGAAAGCGGCGCTTCGTTGATCACTTTGTGTCCGAGCCAGACGCCATTGGCCGAGCTGTCTACGGTCAATCTGGCGATCGATGTGCATGAAGACACTGAAATCTATACGCCGCTGACTTCGCGCATCGCCCACCTGGTGGTGATCGACGTGCTGGCGATGGGCGTGGCCATGGCGCGTGGCCCGAGCCTGGTCAACCACCTCAAGAGCGTCAAGCGCAGCCTGCGCAGCTTGCGGCTGTCGCCCAAGTCGGTGAAAGCGCTGGACGACTAAGATCAAAGGATCGCAGCCTTCGGCAGCTCCTACAGGTGTTCGCGTTCCTGCGTAGGAGCTGCCGAAGGCTGCGATCTTTGCTTCTGAATGTTCATCTCCCTGTAACGTCCAAGCCGCCAAACCGTCATCCCTCGCGCCTATCTTGAAACTCCCGTACTCGCCTTGGGAGACTCGAAATGGCCATGCCCTACGAAGAACGCAACAGCGCTGTCAAAACCCGTCGTCAGCAAGAAGATCAGCGCCGCATGGAATTCCGTCGCGCCATTGAAGATCGCTGCGAACGCCGTCAGCTTCTGGCCGAAATAGGCGATTTCCCGGAATTGGAACTCAATTTCTGGCAGGCATCTCCCTCGGCGTCCCGTCGAAACGCTCAACCAGCGCGCTGATCTGAATCCGTTCGCTGCGGATAAACGCCAGGAAGGCGTGAGCCACCGGTGACAGGCGTTTCGCCTTGGCCTGCACCAGGCACCAACTGCGAAACAGTGGCAGCTCTTCGACCGGTAGCTCGATCAGCCCACCGGTTGCCAGCTCGAGGCTCAGGGCGTGGCGCGTCAACAGCGCAACGCCCAGGCCTGCCAGCACACATTCACGCTGAGCTTCGGCAGACGAGACTTCCTGAGTCTGGTTGAAGTGCACGCGCTTCTCTTTGAAGTATTCTTCGCACGCAAGCCGTGTCCCGGAGCCGGGTTCGCGTAGCAGCAGTGTGTAGGGCTCCAGATCCTGCAAGCGCAGCGGCCCCATATGACACAGCGGGTGATCCGGTGGCGCCACGGCGACGATCGGGTTGTTCAGGAACGGCAGGAATTCCAGGCCCATGTCCTGAGGCACYATGGACATGATCACCAGGTCGTCGCGGTTGTCCGACAGGCGCCGAATGACCTGGCCGCGATTGACCACCGTCAGTTGCAGGTTCACTTCCGGGTGCTGGCGTTTGAACGCGGCAAACAGATGCGGCACGAAGTATTTGGCGCTGGATTCAATCGCCAGTTTCAGTTGCCCCTGCAACGAGCCCTGCATGTCCGACAGCTGCATGTCGAGGTTTTCCAGGCGCCCGAAAATATCCCGACTGGCCCGCTGTAACGCTTCAGCCGCTTCGGTCATGTAGAGTTTTTTGCCGACGTAATCGAACAAGGGCTGGCCAATCAGCTCTTCAAGTTGACGAATCTGTAGGCTGACGGCAGGTTGTGTGAGAGACATTTCCTCGGCCGCGCGGCTGTAGGAGCGCAAATCACAGACCTCATTGAAGATCTGCAATTGCCGCAAAGTCATACGCATCAATGACTTACGCATTATCTGGTCGCTCTCGTCGCTGGCTGATGAATCAACTATAAGTCTTTACTTATGCGCGACCCAATTTTTATTCATTTTTGTTAATCCCTTGTGGGCGCTAGTGTGGACCTGCGACCAAATTGAAACATTTGGTCACTCGCCGACCTGGTCTAGCAGGTCGTGGGTACACCGGCTCAAGGGAACCTCCAAGTGATAACAAAGATCCTGATCGCCAACCGTGGTGAGATTGCCGTACGAATCGTACGTGCCTGCGCCGAAATGGGGATTCGCTCGGTCGCGATCTATTCCGACGCCGACCGCCATGCCTTGCATGTGAAGCGTGCGGACGAGGCCCACAGCATTGGTGCCGAGCCATTGGCCGGTTACCTTAACCCGCGCAAGCTGGTGAACCTGGCTGTGGAAACCGGCTGCGATGCGTTGCACCCAGGCTACGGATTCCTTTCGGAAAACGCCGAACTGGCGGAGATCTGCGCCGAACGCGGGATCAAATTCATTGGCCCGTCGGCTGAAGTGATTCGCCGCATGGGCGACAAGACCGAAGCCCGCCGCAGCATGATCAAGGCTGGCGTACCGGTTACCCCGGGCACCGAAGGCAACGTGGCGGGCATCGAAGAGGCCCTGACCGAAGGCGATCGCATCGGTTACCCGGTGATGCTCAAGGCCACTTCCGGTGGTGGCGGCCGCGGCATTCGTCGCTGCAACAGCCGTGAAGAACTCGAACAGGCTTTCCCACGGGTCATTTCCGAAGCCACCAAGGCGTTCGGTTCCGCGGAAGTGTTCCTGGAAAAGTGCATCGTCAATCCGAAACACATCGAAGCGCAGATTCTTGGCGACAGCTTCGGCAACGTGGTGCACCTGTTCGAGCGTGACTGCTCGATCCAGCGCCGCAACCAGAAGCTGATCGAGATCGCCCCGAGCCCACAGCTGACCCCGGAACAGCGCGCCTATATCGGCGACCTGTCGGTGCGCGCAGCCAAGGCCGTGGGATACGAGAACGCTGGTACCGTGGAGTTCCTGCTCGCCGAGGGCGAGGTGTACTTCATGGAAATGAACACCCGGGTGCAGGTGGAACACACCATCACCGAAGAAATCACCGGCATCGACATTGTCCGCGAGCAGATCCGCATCGCGTCAGGCCTGCCGCTTTCGGTGAAACAGGAAGACATCCAGCACCGCGGTTTCGCGTTGCAGTTCCGGATCAACGCCGAAGACCCGAAAAACAACTTCCTGCCGAGCTTCGGCAAGATCACCCGTTACTACGCACCCGGCGGCCCCGGCGTACGTACCGACACGGCGATCTACACCGGTTACACCATCCCGCCGTACTACGACTCCATGTGCCTGAAACTGGTGGTGTGGGCGCTGACTTGGGAAGAGGCGATGGACCGTGGCTTGCGCGCCCTGGACGACATGCGTCTGCAAGGGGTCAAGACCACCGCCGCGTACTACCAGGAAATCCTGCGCAATCCGGAATTCCGTAGCGGCCAGTTCAACACCAGCTTCGTTGAAAGCCATCCTGAACTGACCAACTACTCGATCAAGCGCAAACCCGAAGAGCTGGCCCTGGCCATCGCCGCCGCCATCGCCGCCCACGCAGGCCTGTGAGGAATAGAACAATGAGCAAGCAAATCCACGTTACCGACACGATCCTGCGCGACGCCCACCAATCGCTGCTCGCGACCCGCATGCGCACCGAAGACATGCTGCCGATCTGCGACAAGCTCGACAAAGTCGGCTACTGGTCGCTGGAGTGCTGGGGCGGCGCGACGTTCGACGCCTGCGTACGTTTCCTGAAAGAAGATCCGTGGGAGCGTCTGCGCCAGTTGCGCGCCGCGCTGCCTAACACCCGCCTGCAAATGCTGTTGCGCGGCCAGAACCTGCTGGGCTACCGCCACTACAGCGACGACGTGGTCAAAGCCTTTGTCGCCAAGGCCGCGGTCAACGGCATCGACGTGTTCCGTATCTTCGACGCCATGAACGACGTGCGTAACCTGCGCGTCGCCATCGAAGCGGTGAAAGCCGCCGGCAAGCACGCCCAGGGCACCATCGCCTACACCACCAGCCCGGTGCACACCATCGAGGCCTTCGTGAACCAGGCCAAGCAAATGGAAGCCATGGGTTGCGACTCGGTGGCGATCAAGGACATGGCCGGTCTGTTGACCCCGTATGCCACCGGCGAACTGGTCAAGGCATTGAAAGCCGAGCAGTCGCTGCCAGTGTTCATCCACTCCCACGACACCGCTGGTCTGGCTGCAATGTGCCAGATGAAGGCGATCGAAAACGGCGCCGACCACATCGACACCGCGATCTCCAGCTTCGCCTGGGGCACCAGCCACCCGGGCACCGAGTCGATGGTTGCCGCCCTTAAAGGCAGCGAGTTCGACACCGGCCTGAACCTGGAGCTGCTGCAAGAGATCGGTCTGTACTTCTACGCCGTGCGCAAGAAGTACCACCAGTTCGAAAGCGAATTCACCGCCGTTGACACCCGTGTTCAAGTCAACCAGGTACCGGGCGGGATGATTTCCAACCTGGCCAACCAGTTGAAAGAGCAGGGCGCACTGAACCGCATGAGCGAAGTGCTGGCCGAAATTCCGCGCGTTCGCGAAGACCTCGGCTTCCCGCCGCTGGTGACCCCGACTTCGCAGATCGTCGGCACCCAGGCGTTCTTCAACGTGCTGGCCGGCGAGCGCTACAAGACCATCACCAACGAAGTGAAGCTGTACCTGCAAGGCGGCTACGGCAAGGCGCCGGGCACCGTGAACGAACAACTGCGTCGCCAGGCCATCGGCAGCGAAGAAGTGATCGACGTTCGCCCGGCTGACCTGCTCAAGCCGGAAATGGCCAAGCTGCGCGCCGATATCGGTGCACTGGCCAAGTCTGAAGAAGACGTGCTGACCTTCGCCATGTTCCCGGACATCGGTCGCAAGTTCCTCGAAGAACGTGCCGCTGGGACTCTGACACCTGAAGTGTTGCTGCCGATTCCTGAAGCCGGCGGCGTCGTCTCGGCTGGTGGTGAAGGCGTGCCGACCGAGTTCGTCATCGACGTTCACGGCGAAACCTACCGCGTCGACATCACCGGCGTCGGCGTCAAGGCCGAAGGCAAGCGTCACTTCTACCTGTCCATCGACGGCATGCCGGAAGAAGTGGTGTTCGAGCCGCTCAACGAGTTCGTCGGYGGCGGCAGCAGCAAGCGCAAGCAAGCCACTGCGCCGGGTCACGTCAGCACCACCATGCCGGGCAACATCGTCGACGTGCTGGTCAAGGAGGGCGACACCGTCAAGGCCGGCCAGGCTGTGTTGATCACCGAAGCGATGAAGATGGAAACCGAAGTCCAGGCAGCCATCGCCGGTAAAGTTACCGCCATTCACGTGGCCAAGGGCGACCGGGTGAACCCGGGCGAGATCCTGATCGAGATCGAAGGCTGAGTTAGCAGCCGCGATACAACGCTTTATACCTCGGGGGGGCATGTGCTCCCCTTTTTTTGCCCGCAAATCCGTTCTGGAAAACACGGCATACCTTGTGGGTCAGTGTCTGATCAGAACGCCATCCGCCATTGACCCGTCACGCCGTGGCTGCGGCTGTCGCTACCGACTTCGCTGTTATAGCCGACACCCAAGGTATGCCGAGGCGACAGTGACAGTTCCAGCGCGGCGTCCAGACTCAGGCTGTCACGATCCAGCGGCGCACCGGTGACGGTGTCGTTTCGACCACCGGTGATCAGTCGCTGGCGGGTTTCGGTAGAGACCTCGCCGTAGAGGTGTTTCCAGCTGGCGCTGAAACGTGGTGTCAGTTGCATGCCGTTATCCAGCGTGTTGAGTTTCGCCAGGTGCAGGCCGAGAGTGCTGCTGAGGTTGTTCTGGAATTGGTCATGGACTTTCAGCGCTGCGCTACCTCCTTGTTCCGTGTAGCCGCTACGCTGATAACGTTGGTAGCCAAGGCCTGCGAATGGCTCGATATTGATGTTGGCGCGGCCGAGGTTGTACCCGACTTCAGCAAACACCTGCTGGGTGCTGGCGTCGTACTTGCCTTTGGGGTGGTCACTGAAACCATTGAAGGCCACCAGGCGTTGAGTGGTGCCGTCGTGATTGCTGTAGCTGGCGCCAAGTCGCAAAGACATTGGGCCGCTCTGGCGCAGGGCATAAGCCCCCAAATGCCAACTATCGAGGTCGCCATCGAGTTCGCGGCTGTCCAGGTGAGTCTGTGATTGACCGCCCATCACGCCGATGCGCCATTCTTCATCAAATGCCCAATCCGCTCCCAGAACCAGACCTTGGGTCGCGTATTTCATGGCGTCGAATTCACGATCTAGCGTGCCGCCATACCCCAATGCCTGTAGCCAGACCCGGCTATCGTTTTTGTTGGCCGCTGACTGACGCATCGCCGAGAGCATCGTGGCGGTCACGGAGCTGTCACTGTTCAACGTCGCTTTGGCCAGGTTGGCGGTAGTGCCTGTGGGCAGCTGCTCGATAGTGTCAGACGCGTTGCCTTTGTCGGCTCCGAAGGCTGCGACAGCTGCGTTCGCTGGACTGGGTGGCTCCGGTTGTTGGGCTGATGCAACGTCAGCGCAACCCAAGACAAGTGCAATCGCCAAGGCGAGTTGTTGTGGTCGGTATTTGTGGTGAACAGGCATCGGGTTTGGCCTCTTTGTCAGAAGACCAAACTCTAAAAGGAAGGCTATCAACACCGATGTCAGGCGGTTCCGGCGGTGGTGCGGGGAGTGTCAGATTGTCATGTAGTCAATGGCTGGCTGTTCGAAGGAGACAGTTTTTGCCCCTTCGAACTTACGTTTTTTCTTACAGGAAATCGGGACATGGCCGGCTATCGCAATGCCTGGAAGCGCTTTACGCGCGACACTCCACTAACCCTTTAACCTGCCCCGAAGCCGTCTGGTTCTCATCGCTCAGCCACGTCTCGAATCCGGCGCCAATCGCCGGCCATTCCGAGTCCAGAATCGAGTACCACGCGGTGTCCCGATTTTGCCCTTTGACCACCATGTGCTGACGGAACACACCCTCAAAGCTGAAGCCCAGGCGCTCGGCCGCGTATTTGGAGCGGGCGTTGGTGTTGTTGCATTTCCATTCCAGGCGACGGTAACCCAGGGCAAAGGATTCCTTGGCCAGCAGGTAAACCGCCTCGGTGCTTTTCGGCGAGCGCTGCATCGGGGCGCCGAAGGTGACGTGGCCGATTTCGATGCGGCCCTGGGCCGGGACGATGGACATCAGGCTGAGAATGCCCTGGACCTCGCCACTGGCGCGGTCGATCACGCTAAAGAAATACGGATCGCTGCTGGCCGCGTGGTTGTTCAGCCAGTCGTTGAAGACGCTGCGCTCCGGGAAGGGGCCGTAAGGCAGGTAGTCCCACAGCTTCGGGTCGGCACCCGGGCCTTGCAGGGCGTTGAACAGGTCGTCGCCGTGGCGCGCCGGGTCGAGTTTTTCCAGGCGTATGTAACGCCCTTCGATCAGTTGAGTCGTGGGGGCCGGGACGCCTTTCCAGTCGGCGAGTGAAATCGACATGCTGTTCTCCTTGAACCTAGATGGCTTTGCGAAACTGGATGAAACCCGGGCGTTCGGCGATGCGCTCGTAGAGCTGGATCGCGGTGGCGTTGGTTTCGTGGGTCAGCCAGTGGACTTTGTTGCAGCCGTCGGCCTTGGCCGTGGTGTAGACGAACTCGATCAACTGGCGGCCGACGCCGGTGCCTCTGGTTTCCGGAACCACCAGCAAGTCTTGCAGGTAGCAGGAGTTTTCGATGGCCCAGTTCGAACGATGGTAGATGAAATGCACCATGCCCACCGCTTTACCGTCGGCCCAGGCGAGGGCGGCGTGGGTTGGCTCGTTCGGATCGAGTATGCGCTGCCAAGTGCTTTGGGTGACGGCCTCCGGCAATTCGGTTTTATAGAAGCGCAGGTAGGCTTGCCACAGCGGCAGCCAGGCCGCGTGATCACCGGCGGTGACTTGGCGAATGTCGATTTGACTCATGGTGATTTCCTTAGCGCATCAATTGGGCGAGGGTCTGGTCGTTGACGTCGGGGCTGGCGGCCAGGCCTTCGCGTACGCCGGCGATGTCGGCGGGGCTGCGGTTCTGGCTGAGCTTGCGCTTGCCTTCCAGACGGTCGATGGGAATGGCGAAACCGACGATGGCCTTGAGCATGCCGTCGATGTAATCGGCGGGGGCATCGGCCACTGACCACGGTTGGGTGCGGCCAGCTTCATGACGGTCGGTGAGGGTGCTGACGATGTCGAGCAGCCGCCCGCCATCGCTAAAGGTTTCGGCTCGGCCATAGGCGTGTACGGCGACGTAGTTCCAGGTTGGCACGACTTTGCCGTGTTCGGCCTTGCTCGGGTAGAAGCCAGGGCTGACGTAGGCGTCGGCACCGGCAAAAATCAGCAGTGCTTCGGCGCCGTCGCGCAGGTCTTTCCACTGTGGATTGGCTTTGGCCAGATGCCCGTACAACGTGCCGTTCGAGCCTTGTTCGCAATGCAGCAGCACCGGTACATGGCTGGCTTGCAGGCCGTTTTCACCATTGGTCACCAATATGGCGAGACGGGTGGCGAGGATCAGTTCATGTAGTTGGGACAACTCGTCGATGGCAAAAGCGCGCGGCGTGTACATGGAGATATTTTCCTTGGCGAATGCCTTCATCCTAGGCAGGCTATTGGTCTGTTGTAAGAGCCATTAACGACCAATTTCATGGGTCCATTGTCATGACGGATGCGCCGCTTTCCCTGTCGTTCAACCCGGCCGGTATCGAACTTGATCGTCGCCAGGGGCTGAGTCGCCAGCTCTATCAGGCCCTGCGACTTCGCGTCCTCGATGGACGATTGGCCAGCGGTACGCGTTTGCCGGCCAGTCGTGATCTGGCCGCGGCGCTGGCAATTTCCCGTAACAGTGTGGTGCGTGCCTACGATCAGCTGTACGCCGAAGGCTTCATCGAGGGACGAGTCGGAGATGGCACTTATGTCGCGCAACTGCCTCAAGCAGCGTTGCCGGCAAAAAAACTATCCACAAAAGTATCCACAGGCTTTTCAACAGGCTTACCCACAGCCTTATCCACAAATTGGCTGGATTTACCTGTGGATCCATCCAGCAAAGTTATCCACAACGATCCGTTGGCACGGGTCAAAAACAACCATTTACCCAGCCCGCCGAGCGGTCCGCCCCGGGCATTTCGGGTCGGTGTTCCGGCGTTCGATCTGTTTCCATTCGAGGTCTGGGCCAAGCTGAATGCGGCTTTCTGGCGTAAACCGGATTTGCAGCAACTGTGCTACGGCGACCCGGCCGGCGATGCACGCTTGCGCGGGATGATCGCCGCCTACTTGCGCAGTTCCCGTGGCATGCAGTGCACGGCTGAGCAAATTGTGATCACCAGTGGCGCGCAGCAGGGGATCAGCCTTTGTGCACAGCTGCTGGTGGAACCCGGTGACGGGGTGGCGATTGAAAATCCGGGGTATCGGGCGGCTGGTCATGCGTTCGCCGTGGCAGGTGCCCGGCTGCATGGGGTGGCGGTGGATAGTGAGGGTATCGATTGCGGTGAACTGGCACAGCTGAGCGATTGCCGTCTGACCTACGTCACCCCGTCCCATCAGTACCCCACCGGGGTGGTGATGAGCCTGGCTCGCCGTCTGGAGTTGCTGGCCTGGGCCGAACGCACGCAGGGCTGGATCGTCGAGGATGACTACGACGGCGAGTACCGCTACAGCGGTGCGCCACTGGCACCTTTGGCGGCCCTGGATCGACAAGGCCGGGTACTCTACGTCGGAACCTTCGGCAAGGTTGCTTTTCCGGCGCTGCGCCTGGGTTATCTGGTATTGCCGATGGGTCTGGTGCAGGCGTTTGCCCAGCGTCGGGCGGTGGATGTACGGCATTCCGAGGTCAGTACCCAGGCCGTAATGGCCGAGTTCATGGCAGCCGGACATTTCCAGCGGCATATCCGCCGCATGCGGCGTGCGGCACTGAGCCGGCGTAATGCGCTGCTCAGTGGCTGGCCGGCGGAGATTTCCGGTGTCGGCCCGTTACCCACGGTCGCCGCCGGGTTGCACATGACCGTGCCGGTCGACAGCGTGGCGCGTGAACGCGAACTGATCGAGTTGGCACAAAGCGTCGATGTCGAGATCAACGGCTTGAGCAGTTACTGGTTGCCTGATTCCGCGACGCCGATGGATCAGCGCGCGGGACTGGTACTGGGTTTTGCCGCCGTGCCCGAAAAGGCGATTGAATCGGCTTTGGAGCGATTGCGCAGGGTGTGGAAGGTGCGCTGAAAGGGGCGGGCTGTTCAGTCCAATCGCGAGGGTGCGGTAAGTAAATTTCGCGGGCAAAAAAAGACCTGCGCAAGCGCAGGTCCTGATGACAGCTGGATCGTGGGGGGATTCAGGTCCCGGACTTGATCTTGGTCCAGGCCCGGGTCCGCGCACGTTCGGCATCGCGGGGCAACGGTTGCAGGGTATAGAGCGTGCTCATCGCCGTGTCGGTCGGGTACAGGTTTGGGTTGTTGCGGATCGCCGGGTCGACCATTTCCGTGGCGTCCTTGTTCGGGTTCGGGTAGCCGACGAAGTCACTGACCGGCGCAATCACCTGGGGTTGCAGCAGGTAGTTGATGAAGGTGTAGGCGTCTTCCGGATTCTTCGCGCCCTTGGGTATCGCGAGCATGTCGAACCAGATCGGCGCGCCTTCCTTCGGCAAACGCATGTCGACGACCACACCGTTCTTGGCTTCCTTGGCGCGGTTGGCGGCTTGCGAGAAGCTGCCGGAATATCCGACCGCGACGCAGATGTCACCGTTGGCGATATCGGCCATGTACTTGGACGAGTGGAAGTAGGTGATGTACGGGCGGATCTTCATCAGCAGTGCTTCAGCCTTGTCGTAGTCCGCAGGCTTTTTGCTGTTGGGGTCCAGGCCGAGGTGTTGCAGGGCCAGCGGCAAAATCTCCGACGGCGAATCGAGCAAGGCGACGCCGCACTGCTTGAGCTTGCTGATGTTCTCTTCCTTGAAGATCAGGTCCCAGCTGTCCACCGGCGCGTTGTCGCCGAGCACGGCCTTGACCTTGTCCGGGTTGAAGCCGATCAGGATGGTCCCGTACATGTACGGCACGGCGAACTTGTTGCCCGGGTCGTTGGCCTCGATCAGCTTCATCAGCTTGGGATCGAGGTGATTCCAGTTCGGCAGCTTGCTGCGGTCCAGCGGCTGGAACACGCCGGCTTCGATTTGCTTGGCGAGGAATACGTTGGACGGCACCACCACGTCGTAGCCGGAGTTGCCGGTCAACAGCTTGGCTTCCAGTGCTTCGTTGGTGTCGAAGATGTCGTAGACCAGTTTGGTCTGGGTGTTCTGCGCCTTGAAGTCTTCCAGGGCCTTGGGCGTGATGTAGTCGAACCAGTTGTAGACGCGCAACGTGCGTTCTTCAGCGTGTGCTGCGCCGCTGAGTACCGTGGCACACAGGGCTGGCACAATAAAGCGCTTAAGACTTTTCATTGTTCTACTTCCTCATTGAGCGCTTTCAAAACCTTCGAGAACGTTCACGGCATTGATGCCGATTTCTTCCACCGCGTAACCGCCTTCCATCACGAACAGCGTCGGTACGCCGAGGCCGGCGATGCGCTTGCCCATGGCCAGGTAGTCCGGGCTGTCGAGCTTGAATTGCGAGATCGGATCGTCCTTGAAGGTATCGACGCCCAGGGACACCACGATGATGTCGGCGCCGTAGCTTTCGATCTCTTTGCAGGCTTGTTCCAGCGCTGCGCTCCAGGTGTCCCAGCCTGAACCGGCGGGCAACGGGTAGTTGAAGTTGAAACCTTCACCGGCGCCTTCGCCCAGCTCTTCTTCATAGCCGAGGAAGAATGGAAACTCGGCTTCCGGGTGACCGTGGATAGAAGTGAACAGCACGTCGCTGCGCTCGTAGAAAATCGACTGGGTACCGTTGCCATGGTGGTAATCGACGTCGAGGATCGCGACCTTCTTGTGGCCTTGATCAAGGAACGCCTGGGCGGCGATGGCGGCGTTGTTGAGGTAGCAATAGCCCCCCATCAAGTCACCGGCGGCGTGGTGTCCCGGTGGACGGCACAGGGCAAAGGCACTGTGGGCGCCGCGCTGGATTTCCGTTTGTGCGGTGAGTGCGACCTGCGCTGCGCTGTACGCCGCTTGCCAGGTGCCGGCGGTGATCGGGGCACCGCCGTCGAAGCTGTAATAGCCGAGCTGGCCATGCAGGCTGGTCGGTTTGACCTGACGCAACGTGCGGGCCGGCCAGGTGTAGGGCAGCAGGTCACCGTCGGTGTTGAATTCGGTCCAGCGTGCCCAGGCACCCTTGAAGAAATCGAGGTAGTCGCGGCTGTGGATGCGCGCGATCGGCTCCAGGCCAAAATCCTTCGGTGCTTCGACGGGGCCCAGGTTCTGGTTTTTCACCCGTTGCAAGACGTGGTCGGCACGGGAAGGCATTTCGAAGCAGGGCTTGAGTTGCCCGTCTATCAATTCGCAACGGCCGTGGTGCAGGTGGTGATCATCCGAGTAGATCGTCAGCATTTCTTGTTCTCCGCAGGCTGATTCGGTTGAACACAGTCTTGCGGCGCAGACGGTTTAGGAGAACGGCAGGAAAGGCCAAAAGGGGATCAATATGGCCAAAACATTTGACCGAAATTCGCCCCTTGATAGTGCGGAGCTCTCGCGGCCGCCATCGCGAGCAAGCTCGCTCCCACAGGTGAGCCTCAGTGTTCGCGATTTTTGTGTAAGACGCATAACCCTTGTGGGAGCGAGCTTGCTCGCGATAGCGGCAGATCGGCCACTACAGTCCTCAGGGCCGAAACTGGCTGGGCGCCACACCGCTCCAGCGCACAAACGCATGGCGAAAACTCGCGGTCTCGCTGAAGCCCAAGGCCTCGGCGATCTGATAGATCGGCAATTGATCCTCGCAAAGCATTTGCTTGGCCTGCTCGAAGCGCAGTTCATCGAGCAGTTCCTGATAGCTGCAACCCATGTCCTTGAGATGCCGGCGCAAGGTCCGCGCCGAACAGTTCATTTGCTCGGCCAGCCCCTCCAGCCCGGGCGCGGCATTCAGTTGCGCGCTGAGCAATTGGCGGATCCTTCCCAGCCAGGCCTGTCGCCCGGTGAACTCGATGTTCTGTTTGCGGCAGCGTTCGGCCATGGCTTGATGGGTGATGACATCGGCCAGCGGCAACGGCTGGTCGAGCCAGCGCTTGTCGAAGGCGAAAGCATTGTTGCGCGCACCGAAATGCAGCGGGCAGTTGAAGTGTTCGGCGTAGCTTGTTTCGTAGTCGGGCGCGGCATGTTCGAAGCGTGCGCCGAGCAAGGGCAGGGGATGGCCGAGCAGGTCGTCGCAGGTGACTTTCAGCGACACCAGGCAGAACTCGGCGTTGAACACCGCCATGGCCGGGCTCTCGCGGTAATCGGCGGCGGCGAACCAGATGCGCTCGCCATCGTCTTCCAGGCTCAGTTCGAAAAGTGTTCCCAGCAGCGCCGGATAGCGCATCGCCAGACGCAAAGCGTCACCGAAGGTGGCACTGGTGAGCAGGGCGTAACCGAGCATGCCGTAGCAGGAAACGTGCATCCGCCGGCCGAGTTCCAGGCCGATGTCACGCTTGAGGGCGACGGCATTGGCACAGACCTGCATTTCCTGGTTGGTGGTGATGCGCGTGTCGGCACGGTTCAGATCCGCCGCACTGATGCCGCTTCCGGCCAGTAGTGCCTCACTGGACAAGCCGTCGGCCTTGAAGGCATCGAGTACCAGGGAGACCGCATTGAGCGTGGTGAGGTGGGAGTGGAGCATAAGGACTTCCAGCCTTGGGATGACTGGAGCGCAGCAAGTTGTATGCCGGGTGATGTCCCCTGTGGGAGCGAGCAGGCTCGCTCCCACAGGTGTGGTGTGGTGTCAGCTCAGTTCGCCGCACAGGTCGAGTTCGACAAGCCGACGGACTTCGTCTGTTTCAAGCCCCGCCCCCAACAACCCATGCAACTTGCCGAACGCCGCCTCACGGGTCATGCCGCCACCGGACAACACGCCCACACCGCGCAAGCGACTGCCGGCTTCATAGACGTCCAGTTCAACCCCGCCTTCGTGGCATTGCGTGACGGCCACCACTACAACGCCCTTGTCCCGCGCACGCCCAAGGCTGGCGAGAAACTCAGGGTTGTCGCTCGGGCCGGTGCCGCTGCCGTAGCACTCCAGTACCAGGCCCTGAATGTCGCTGTCGAGCAAACCATCCAGGACCTCGGCGCTGATGCCGGGAAACAGCGGCAGCACCGCGACGTTCGCCAGTTGCCTGCTCTGGTTGTAGTTCAGTCGTGCGGGTGTCGACGAGGCTTTCACACCGCCACCCTGACGCTCCAGTCGTTTGAATGGATGACGGCCAAAACTGCGCACCTTGGCGCAACGAGTCGGGTCCAGCAGTTCGCCGTGGAAGTACAGATGCACGCCCGGCGCGAGGCCCTGGCCCAGTGCAACCAGCGCGCCGCTGAGGTTTTCCCAGGCGTCGCTATCGGTGACGCCGGCCGGCAGCATGGAACCGGTGAAGCACACGCGGGCATGCAGGCCGAGCAACTGGAAGCTCATGGCGGCGGCACTGTAGGCCAGCGTGTCGGTGCCATGCAGGATCAGCACGCTGTCGCAGCCCTGAGCATCCACCGCATCGACCACTGCTTCACGCAACTGCTGCCAATACGTCGGGCTCATGTTGGCGCTGTCGATCAGCGGCGACATCTCGCGGAAGCGCCACTGTGGCACTACCAGCTCAGGTTGGCTTTGCAGGTATTCGCGCATCCGCGCTTCGAAGCCGGACGCCGGGGCCAGGCCGTGGGCGCTGGCCTGCATGCCGATGGTGCCGCCGGTGTAGAGCACCATGACGTGCTGGGCGGCAGGGTAGGTCGACGAATTCATGAGGATTCTCCGAAAGGAAGAGTTCCTGTGGGAGCGAGCAAGCTCGCTCCCACAGTTTTTCGAACTTTAACTGACGGGCGCTGGGGGCGCGCCTGTCATTTCACCTGTCAGCGTTGCGCTACAGGTACACCTTGCGGCTCAACTTCAGTCTTGCCGACAGCGGCAGGTGGATTGGCCGGCCACGCTTGGCGATCCAGGTCCAGGTCCGGGAACTTGGCGGAGTCGAACACCGGAGTCTTGATGCCAGCGGCGCGCTGGTCATCGTAGTCACGCAGGATGCGCATGCCGACCTTGAACAGCAGGAACAGCGCGATCAGGTTGACGAACGCGAGCATGGTCATGGTGATGTCGGCGAAGGCAAATACGGTGCCGAGGTTTTCGATGGCGCCCCAGAAAATCAGCACCAGTACCAGCGCGCGATAGCCCATCAGCGCCTTGCGGTTTTCACCGATCAAAAAGCGCAGGTTGCTCTCGCCCAGGTAGTAGTTGTAGAGGATCGAGGTGAACACGAACAACGCCAGGGCCACGGAGATGAACATCCGGCCCCAGTCACCGACCACGGCGGCCAGCGAGTTCTGGGTCAGGGCAATGCCGTCGCCTTCGAAGCCCGGGGTGTAGAAGCCGGAGAGCAGGATCAGCAGCGCGGTGCACGTGCAGATCACGAAGGTATCGAGGAACACGCTGAACGCCTGGACCACACCTTGTGCCACCGGGTGCTCGACCGCCGCCACCGCCGCTACGTTCGGCGCACTGCCCAGGCCGGCTTCGTTGGCGAACACGCCACGCTTCACGCCCATGACGATGGCGCTGCCGATCAGGCCACCGAAGGCCTGGTCCAGACCGAAGGCGCTCTTGACGATGGTCATCAGCATGCCCGGCACATGGTCGAACTGCAGCACGATCACGTAGAGGGTCACGCCGATGTACACCAGGGTTTTCACCGGCACCAGCAGGTCGGCGACCTTGGCGATGCGCTTGATCCCGCCGATGAACACCAGGCCCAGCAGCACGGCCAGACCGATGCCGGTGTAAGTGGTGTCGAGGCCGAACGCGTTGTTCAGCGAGTGCGTCACGGCGTGGGCTTGCAGGCCATTGAAGGCGAACCCGAAGGTCACCAGCAACAGGAACGCCATCAGCATGCCCAACCAGCGTTTTTGCAGGCCGTGCTGGATGTAATAGGACGGGCCGCCACGGAACTGACCTTCGGAATCGCAGCGCTTGTAGAGCTGGCCGAGGGAGCATTCGAAGAAGCTGCTGGACATGCCGACCAGCGCGGTCACCCACATCCAGAACACGGCACCGGGGCCACCGAGGGTCACGGCAATGCCGACCCCGGCAATGTTGCCCGCACCGACGCGGCCGGCGAGGCTGAGCATCAGGGCCTGGAACGAACTGAGTTGCCCGGCGCTGCTTTTGAGGCTGTCGCGGAACACCGCGAACATGTGGAAGAAGTGGCGCAATTGAACGAAACGCGAGCGGATCGTGAAGTAGCTACCGAGCCCGACTATGAGCACGATCAGTACTTTCCCTGAGAGGAAGTCGTTAATGACTTCGAGCATGGATTATTCCTCGCTGTTTTTTGTGTAGGCAACAATGCTGACCGGACAGACACATCGAGTTACACCCCTTGGCACACGGCACAATGGGCGGTTCGAAGTTCGTCCCGGTTTCATATCGCGGGTTTGTTATTAGTTCGGGTTTCGCATGGGTTGTGGCCTCGCTACCGACGACCGCTCACGCGAAGAGGGGCGGCACTATACCGATGACAGTGCCGTCCGTCTGCACGGTTGTGGTGCATGCGGTGAAGCGAAGCCTTTGAAACACCTGACATTTTTGCTGTCAGGCTCTTGTGGGAGCGAACCTGCTCGCCCCCACAGAAGACGTTTGTCCTTTCAAACAGTTAAAAAAAAGGGCCTGGAGATTGATCTCCAAGCCCTCAAAAGGTGAGAGGTGTCTAGTCCCTCGACCTGGTGAGCAGTGCTACAAGTAACGCGTCGGGTTATGCCTTCAGAGGCACCAGACGCGGAGCAATCATGTTTTCCGGGCGCAGGATGTCGGCGAGCATGGCTTCGTCGAGCAGACCTTCTTCGCGCACCAGTTCCAGCACACCGCGGCCGCTTTCAAGGGCGAGACCGGCGATGCGGGTGGCATTTTTGTAGCCGATGTACGGGTTCAGCGCGGTCACCAGACCGATCGAGTGCTCGACCAGTTCGCGGCAGCGTGCTTCGTTGGCGGTGATGCCGACGATGCAGTGCTCGCGCAGCATGTCCATGGCGCGTTGCAGCAGGCGGATCGAGTCGAAGATCTTGAAGGCGATCAGCGGCTCCATCACGTTCAGTTGCAGCTGGCCGCCTTCGGCCGCGATGGTCAGGGCCAGGTCGTTACCGATGATCTGGAACGCCACCTGGTTGACCGCTTCCGGAATAACCGGGTTGACCTTGCCTGGCATGATCGAGCTGCCTGGCTGACGTGCCGGCAGGTTGATCTCGTTGATGCCGGTACGTGGGCCGCTGGACAGCAGGCGCAGGTCGTTGCAAATCTTCGACAGCTTGACCGCGGTACGCTTGAGCATGCCGGAGAACAGCACGAAGGCGCCCATGTCGGAGGTGGCTTCGATCAGGTCGGCTGCTGGAACCAGCGGTTGACCACTGATCACCGCCAGACGTTGAACAGCCAGGTGCTGGTAACGCGGGTCGGCGTTGATACCGGTACCGATCGCGGTGCCGCCCAGGTTCACTTCAGTCAGAACTTCTGGCGCCAGAGTCTTCAGGCGTGCCAGGTCTTCGCCCAGGGTAGTGGCGAACGCACGGAATTCCTGACCCAGGGTCATCGGAACGGCGTCTTGCAGCTGGGTACGACCCATCTTCAGGACGTGGTTGAATTCTTCACCCTTGGCCGCGAACGCCTGAATCAGGCTGTCGAGGCTGGCGAGCAGGGCATCGTGACCCAGCAACAGACCCAGACGGATCGCCGTCGGGTAGGCGTCGTTGGTCGACTGCGCCATGTTCACGTCGTCGTTCGGGTGCAGGTACTGGTACTCGCCTTTCTGGTGACCCATGGCCTCCAGCGCGATGTTAGCGATGACTTCGTTGGCATTCATGTTGGTCGAAGTGCCAGCGCCGCCTTGAATCATGTCCACCACGAACTCTTCGTGGAAGTCGCCGCGGATCAAACGTGCACAGGCTTCGCTGATGGCAGCGTGCTTGGCTTCGCTCAGGTGACCCAACTCACGGTTGGCGTCAGCAGCGGCCTGTTTAACCATGGCCAGGCCGACAACCAGTTTCGGGTAGTGCGAAATCGGAACGCCCGAAAGGCGGAAGTTATTCACCGCTCGCAGGGTCTGGATACCGTAATACGCTTGAGCCGGTACTTCGAGGGCGCCAAGCAGGTCATTTTCTGTGCGGAATGATGCAGCGGAGGACATGATAGAAATCATCTCAATATGAACCCGGTCTGTGCCGGAACGCTGCGAATGCTAGGCCTGTGGAGAATTTTGGGCCAATGCTGTTAAACACTAGGCTATGCATATTCGGCATAATGCCCGTGTGACGCCGGGTTGACGGCAAGCGTGTGACCTAAATTGGTGCGTGTCCGGGAGGACGGAATGAATCTGGAAAGCAAATGGCTGGAGGACTTTAGTGCCCTGGCTGCCACCCGCAGTTTCTCCCAGGCCGCCGAGCGGCGTTTCGTGACGCAACCGGCGTTCAGCCGGCGGATTCGCAGCCTTGAGGCCGCGCTCGGGCTGACTCTGGTCAACCGCTCGCGCACGCCGGTGGAACTGACGGCAGCAGGGCAACTGTTTCTGGTCACCGCACGCACCGTGGTCGAACAGCTGGGCGAAGTGCTGCGCCATCTGCATCACCTGGAGGGCGGGCAGGGCGAAGTGATGCAGGTCGCTGCCGCGCATTCCCTGGCGCTCGGTTTCTTTCCGCGCTGGATCGCGCAGTTGCGCAACGAAGGCTTGAACATTGCCACGCGGCTGGTGGCGACCAACGTTGGTGACGCCGTGCATGCCTTGCGCGAAGGCGGCTGCGACCTGATGCTGGCGTTCTACGACCCGGACGCGGCCATGCAGATGGACCCGGAAATCTTCCCCTCGCTGCACCTTGGTCACACGGAAATGCTGCCGGTCTGCGCCGCGGACGCCGACGGCAAACCACTGTTCGATCTGGAAGGCGAAGGCAGCGTGCCGTTACTGGCCTACAGCGCCGGGGCCTTTCTCGGCCGTTCGGTGAACATGCTGCTGCGCCAGCGGGCGCTGCGCTTTACCACGATCTACGAAACCGCCATGGCCGACAGCCTGAAAAGCATGGCGCTGGAAGGCCTGGGCATCGCCTGGGTGCCGCAACTGAGTGTGCGCGCCGAGCTGGCGCGCGGTGAATTGGTGGTCTGCGGCGGCCCGCAATGGCACGTGCCGCTGGAGATTCGGCTGTATCGCTGTGCGCTTGTGCGCAAGGCCAACGTGCGGTTGTTGTGGCGCAAACTTGAAGGCGGCGCGGCCCAAGGCACAACCGGTTCTTGAGGCAGACGAAGAAACCTGTGGGAGCGAGCCTGCTCGCGATGACGGACTGGCATTTAACATCAAGGGTGACTGTCCCGACGCTATCGCGAGCGGGCTCGCTCCCACAAGGGAACTGCGGCGTGTGTTGGCTGACCTTGGAGTCAATAAAACCGGGGCCTCCGGTCATTTGACAGATGGTCGCACGGGGGGCTGTTTATCTGTCTCATTGCGGTATACTGCGCGGCCTTCGGCCGGTTACGACCGGCCATAATTCGTACAATCAAGCCACGCATCCTGCGTGGCTTGTTGTTTTTTGACGCGCCTGCGGGCGCCCAGAGAGAAGAGGCACGACGATGAGTGCACTGGTTGGCGTGATCATGGGCTCCAAGTCCGATTGGTCCACCCTTAGCCACACCGCCGATATGCTGGAAAAGCTCGGCATCCCTTACGAGGTGAAAGTGGTCTCTGCCCACCGTACCCCGGACCTGCTGTTCCAGTACGCTGAAGAAGCCGAGGCGCGTGGCATCGAGGTGATCATCGCCGGTGCCGGTGGCGCGGCCCACTTGCCTGGCATGTGTGCGGCCAAGACTCACCTGCCGGTGCTCGGCGTACCAGTCCAGTCCGCAATGCTGTCGGGTGTTGATTCGCTTCTTTCCATTGTGCAGATGCCGGCGGGCATTCCGGTCGCCACCCTGGCCATCGGCAAAGCGGGCGCGATCAACGCAGCGCTGCTGTCGGCGAGTATCCTTGGCGCCAAGCACCCGCAGTTCCACGCGGTGCTGAAAACCTTCCGTGCTGAGCAGACAGACAGCGTCCTGGACAATCCAGACCCACGCATCGCCTGAGGTTGTTGACGATGAAGATCGGTGTAATCGGTGGCGGCCAGTTGGGCCGCATGTTGGCGCTGGCGGGCACTCCGCTGGGCATGAACTTCGCTTTCCTGGACCCGGCGCCGGATGCTTGCGCAGCCGCCTTGGGCGAACACCTGCGAGCCGATTACGGCGATCAGGATCACCTGCGTCAGCTGGCCGATGAAGTCGATCTGGTGACCTTCGAGTTCGAAAGCGTTCCGGCCGAGACCGTGGCCTTCCTCTCGCAATTCGTCCCGGTCTACCCAAGCGCCGAAGCCCTGCGCATCGCCCGTGATCGCTGGTTCGAGAAGAGCATGTTCAAGGACCTGGGAATTCCTACCCCGGCGTTCGCCGACATTCAGTCCCAGGCTGATCTGGACGCTGCCGTGGCTTCCATTGGCCTGCCGGCAGTGCTGAAGACCCGTACTTTGGGTTACGACGGCAAGGGTCAGAAAGTCCTGCGCACACTTGAAGATGTGGTCGGCACCTTCGCCGAGCTGGGCAGCGTGGCCTGCCTGCTGGAAGGCTTCGTGCCGTTCACCGGTGAAGTCTCATTGATCGCCGTACGTGCCCGCGACGGTGAAACCCGCTTCTATCCGCTGGTACACAACACCCACGAAAGCGGCATCCTCAAGCTGTCCGTGGCCAGCACTGATCACCCGTTGCAAGCCCTGGCTGAAGACTACTCCAGCCGTGTGCTCAAGCAGCTGGATTACGTCGGCGTGATGGCGTTCGAGTTCTTTGAAGTCGACGGTGGCCTCAAGGCCAACGAAATCGCCCCACGGGTGCACAACTCAGGGCACTGGACCACCGAAGGCGCCGAGTGCAGCCAATTCGAAAACCACCTGCGGGCCGTTGCCGGTCTGCCGTTGGGTTCGACCGCCAAGGTTGGGGAGAGCGCGATGCTCAATTTCATCGGCAAAGTACCGGACACCGAGAAAGTCGTGGCCATCGCCGATTGCCATTTGCATCACTACGGCAAGGCCTTCAAGGTCGGCCGCAAGGTCGGTCACGCCAACCTGCGTTGCGCGGATCGCGAAACGCTCACCGCGCAGATCCTCAAGGTCGAAGCGCTGATCGCCGAATAGTTTCATGTGGCAGCGGCGGAACCATTCAGGGACCGCTGTTCTCTCATGGCAGGATGCGAAAGTCTGACTAGGCTTTCGCATATCCAACCAATTCAGAGGGAAATGCCATGGGAATCATCGGAACCATCTTTATCGGCTTGATCGTCGGCCTGCTGGCGCGGTTCCTGAAACCGGGCGATGACAGCATGGGCTGGATCATGACCATCCTGCTCGGTATCGGCGGTTCGCTGGCGGCCACTTACGGCGGTCAAGCCCTGGGCATCTATCAGGCTGGCCAAGGAGCAGGCTTCATCGGTGCGCTGGTGGGCGCCGTTGTGCTGCTGGTGATCTACGGGCTGGTCAAAAAGAACTGATCCAGGCGACAAGCCCTCTCCGCCAAACCGGCCGGGAGGGCTAGAATGCTCGGCGTTTCCTGTTCTTCCCTTTACCGAGCACCTTCATGCGCCGTCTTTTACTGACTCTTGTTTTACTGGGTTCGGGCTTCGCCCATGCCGGCGAATTGCCGGAAACCGACTGGCTCGAATTGATGCCGAAGTCGGATCAGAAGGCCCTCGAGGCCATGCCTGAAATCGACCACAACTCTCCTGAAGCCAATGGCACTTTCACCGACAAGGGTGGAATGAAACAGGCTAGAGGCTTGCCGGCGGTGATGTACTCGACCAAGACCGTTGCGTCGATGAACGACAAGAACATCCGCATTGGCGGTTACCCGGTGCCGCTGGAGTCTGACGCCAAGGGCCGCAGTACCTTGTTCTTTCTTGTACCGTACCCGGGCGCTTGCATCCACGTACCGCCACCACCGCCCAACCAGCTGGTGCTGGTGCGCTATCCAAAGGGCCTGAAGCTGAACGATATCTACACGCCGCTGTGGGTCACCGGAACGCTGAAAGTCGAGAAGGTCAGCAATGACCTGGCCGATGCGGCGTATGCGCTGGATGCGCAGACGGTGCGAGTGGTGAAAGAGTCGGATTTGTAACGCGCCGTCAGATGGCATGGCACACAAAACTGTGGGAGCGAGCTTGCTCGCGATGAGACCATAACATTCAACATTTATGTTGCCTGTTACACCGCCATCGCGAGCAAGCTCGCTCCCACATTTGTTTTGTGGTGTTGCTTAGAGCGGCTCGCTACCGACGCTCACACCCAGGGTGTGGCTCGCCCCTGGTTTCAGGTTCACCACATCGCCCATCACGTTCGCCGTCTCGATGCACAGCATGCGCTGCCAGCCGTCGTCGGCCATGTCGCTGAATGCGGCGGCGCGGTCGATCCACGGGTTCCAGATCACCGCCGTACGCGATCCGCTGCTGGTCAGTACGATGCGTCGCTCCCAGGCCGGGTCGACGATGCTCAATTGCGGCGGTGCGTCGAGGTAGATGCGATCGGTCTCACCGGTAAAACGCAGATCACCGCTCTGGGTGACGGTTTTCCAGTTGTCCAGGGTTTCGATGTAGTTGAGGCCGTCCACGCCTTCGACATGCACGTCGCGCACATCGCTGACGGCAAAGTAACTGTGCAGCGCCTGGCTGATGCTTACGGTTTCAGCGCCCCGGTTGTGGCTGGTCAGATGGATGTGCAATTGCTCGTCGAGGCGAATGCTCAGCGTCAAATCCACCTGGTGCGGCCAGCCGGGAAAGCCGCCTTCGGGGTAGGGCAGGAGGAATTCGACCTTCAGGGTTTCGCCTTCGGCTTCGATGCTGCCCAGTTCCCAATCCATCGCTCGCACGAAACCGTGAGCCGACGGCGCTTCATTGCTGGTGCGCATCGCCTGCACGCTTTGCGGGTTGCGGTCAAAGTTGCCGAACCACGGCCAGCACACCGGCACGCCGGCACGGATACTCTTGCCGGTCTTGAACACGGCCTCGTCGTTGAGCCAGATCAGCGGCGGTTGACCAGCCAATTGATAGCTGAGGATGTGCGCGCCTTGCTGGGCCACCAGTAATTCGGCCTGACCGTGGCGAATGCGCCAGCAGTTCAGTTCATCCAACTTTACGGCTTCAACATTGGGCGTGCTCATGGGACAGCTCTCGATCAGTAACGTGGACGACTATCGACCGCAAAACGCCTGCTAGGTTTAGAAGCTTTTTAGCGAGCCCGCGGCGGAACCGAACGGGTGCGGCCGCTGCCGTCGATGGCAACGAACACAAACACCGCTTCGGTTACTTTACGCCACTCGCTGGACAGTGGATCGTCGCTCCAGACCTCGACCATCATCTTGATCGAGCTGCGGCCGATTTCCAGGGCCTGGGTATAAAAGGAGAGCTGAGCGCCCACCGCCACCGGAACCAGAAACGCCATGCGGTCGATCGCAACGGTGGCAACACGCCCGCCGGCGACCTTGCTGGCCATCGCGGTACCTGCCAAATCCATCTGCGCCACCAGCCAGCCGCCGAAGATATCGCCAAAGCCGTTGGTTTCGCGAGGAAGCGCGGTGATTTGCAGGGCCAGGTCGCCTTGCGGGATCGGATCTTCTTGTTCGAGCTCTATCATGCCGGGGGTGCCTCTGACCCGTGACTCTTCGTTGGTATTGCTGGTGGTAGCCGTCTTCGGGAAAAACGATTCAGCACCGAACATACTACGTTCGTCACGTTTTCCATAAGGCGCCTAAAGGGAAACTCTGCGAAATCGCCTATGAACCTGACAGGCGTTTTCGCACAGCAACCCCTCAAAAACCGGAGTGAGCATTGAGTATATCGGTCGGTAGACTCCGCGACGACCGTCCGGTTCTCATTTTGACCGTCAAAAACGCACCTCTATGTGCTTTTTCGAACAATTTGCTATCGTGCCGGACCTGCCCAAACCTCAGCCAGCGTTGTTGAGGTTGCAGATCCGACTATAAGAGAAGCCCTTGCCATGACCACAGCGCCCTCGAGCATCGCGCAGCCAGACCAACCCGCACGTCCGCTGACCCGCAACGACTACAAGACTCTATCGCTGTCTGCCTTGGGCGGCGCGCTGGAGTTCTACGATTTCATCATCTTCGTATTCTTCGCCACGGTGGTGGGCAAGCTGTTCTTCCCGGCGGACATGCCTGAGTGGCTACGCCTGATGCAGACCTTCGGCATCTTCGCCGCCGGCTACCTGGCGCGGCCGCTGGGCGGCATCGTAATGGCGCACTTCGGCGACCTGCTGGGCCGCAAGAAAATGTTCACCCTGAGTATTTTCATGATGGCGGTGCCGACCCTGATCATGGGTTTGCTGCCGACTTATGCGCAGATCGGCATGTGGGCGCCGATCCTGTTGCTGCTGATGCGGGTGATCCAGGGCGCGGCCATTGGCGGTGAAGTGCCGGGGGCGTGGGTCTTCGTTTCCGAGCACGTTCCGCAGCGACATGTCGGCTACGCCTGCGGCACCCTGACCAGCGGCCTGACGGCGGGCATCTTGCTCGGTTCGCTGGTTGCCACAGCGATCAACAGCCTCTACACCCCGGTGGAAGTGTCGGATTACGCCTGGCGTATTCCGTTCCTGCTGGGTGGCGTGTTCGGTCTGTTCGCGGTGTACCTGCGTCGCTGGTTGCACGAAACCCCGGTGTTCGCCGAGCTGCAACAGCGCAAGGCTTTGGCCGAAGAAGTGCCGTTGCGTGCAGTGCTGCGTGACCATCGTGGCGCCATCGCGATTTCGATGCTGCTGACCTGGCTGCTCTCGGCTGCCATCGTGGTGTTGATCCTGATGACCCCGACTGTGTTGCAGACGGTCTATCACTTCTCGCCAACTACGTCCCTGCAGGCGAACAGCGTGGCGATCGTGTTCCTGAGTTTTGGTTGCATCATTGCCGGCGCGCTGGCCGATCGCTTCGGTGCGGGACGAATCTTCGTGATCGGCTGTACCGCGTTGCTCGCCAGTTCCTGGACTTTCTATCACAGCCTGGCCGACCATCCTGACTGGCTGTTCCCGATGTACGCCTTGACGGGCTTGTTGGTTGGCACTATCGGCGCGGTGCCGTACGTAATGGTCAAGGCGTTCCCGCCGGTGGTGCGTTTCAGCGGTCTGTCGTTCTCGTACAACGTCGCCTACGCGATTTTCGGTGGTCTGACGCCGATGATCGTCAGCCTGTTGCTCAAGGAGAGTGCGATGGGGCCTGCTTATTATGTGGCGGTGCTGTGCGGGGTCGGGATTCTGGTAGGTGCATATCTCTGGAAGAAGGGCCGCTGACGGCGAACGATCACAGCACTCCTCACATCTATAGTTACAACTGAAAGGCCAGCCTTCTTAGCGGAGTGCTGGCCTTTCATCCAATTGTCATATTTCAGCCATAGAGTGTTCACACGGCCTGCTGATACTTGGCCCCGAATAACACACCCTATCTGCTAGGAGTAAGGCATGAAACTGAAGCGTTTGATGGCGGCAATGACTTTTGTCGCTGCTGGCGTTGCGACTGCCAACGCGGTTGCCGCTGTTGACCCTGCTATCCCGAGCTACACCAAGACCACTGGTGTGTCGGGCAACCTGTCCAGCGTTGGTTCCGACACTCTGGCCAACCTCATGACCCTCTGGGCCGAGAACTACAAAAAAGAATACCCGAACGTAAACATCCAGATTCAGGCCGCTGGCTCCGCCACTGCGCCACCTGCGCTGACTGAAGGCACCTCCAACCTGGGCCCGATGAGCCGCAAGATGAAGGACACCGAACTGGCTGCCTTCGAGCAGAAGTACGGCTACAAGCCAACCGCTATCCCGGTTGCCGTGGACGCCCTGGCTGTCTTCGTACACAAGGACAACCCGATTCAGCACTTGACCATGGAACAAGTCGACGCGATCTTCTCGTCCACTCGTCTGTGCGGCGCTAAAGCCGACGTGAAAACCTGGGGTGACCTGGGCGTGACCGGCGACCTGGCCAACAAGCCGGTTCAACTGTTCGGTCGTAACTCGGTATCCGGCACCTACGGCTACTTCAAGGAAGAAGCCCTGTGCAAAGGCGACTACAAGCCAAACGTGAACGAACAACCAGGTTCGGCTTCGGTCGTGCAGTCGATCAGCTCCTCGCTGAACGGCATCGGTTACTCGGGCATCGGTTACAAGACCGCTAGCGTGAAGACTGTAGCCCTGGCCAAGAAAGGCAGCCAGGACTTCATCGAAGACACCGAAGAAAACGCCCTGAACGGCAAGTACCCGCTGTCCCGCTTCCTGTACGTGTACGTCAACAAAGCCCCGAACAAGCCTCTGGCCCCGCTGGAAGCCGAGTTCGTGAAACTGGTTCTGTCGAAACAGGGTCAGGAAGTTGTAGTGAAAGACGGTTACATCCCACTGCCGGCCAAAGTAGCTGCAAAAGCTCTGGCTGACCTGGGTCTGGCGGAAGGCGGCGCTGAAGTCGCAAAAAAGTAACAAATTGAGTCCTGGGTGAACCCCCCGGACTCACATGGGGGGCGGCAGGAGCCGCCCCCATACACCTCTAATTCTCCATCCACTGCTGGTTACCGCTAGCGGCGGATTTGTTGCGTCACTGCACTGTCATCTTTCTGTCATACAGGATCGCTAGGGTGTGCGAATGAATGATCTGGCCAATTCCAACATGACTACTAATCCCCCCAAGCGAATTGACTTCAATACGCCTGAGCTACAACGCAAGCGCCGCATTCGCGCGCTCAAAGATCGCCTGACCCGCTGGTACGTCCTCGTTGGCGGCCTCGCCGTACTGGGCGCGATCACCTTGATCTTCTTCTTCCTTGCCTACGTCGTTGCGCCCCTGTTCCAGGGTGCCAGCCTGACCGCCAAGGACGCCATCACGCCAGCCTGGATGCAAGACGCCGGCAAGCCGTTGATGATCTCTCTGGAAGAGCAGAACCAGGTTGCGATGCGGGTTTCCGACAAGGGCCAGGCATTGTTCTTCGACATCGACAGTGGCGCTGAATTGAAGCGCGTCGATTTGTCGATCCCGGCCGGCACCACCGTGACCTCCATCGGTGAAGACCAGCCAGGTCACCCGCTGGTTGCTGTTGGTCTGTCCAACGGTCAGGCACTGGTGTTCCGTCACACTTATAAAGTCAGCTACCCGGAAGGCAAGAAAACCATCACCCCGGCCGTCGAGTACCCGTACGGCGAAGCGCCGATCGCGGTCAACGAAGCCGGCGGTGCGCTGGAGCACGTCAGCCTCAACGCCAACGATTCGACCCTGATGCTGGTCGGTGCCACCGGTTCGCAACTCAATGTTCTGTCGCTGACCAGCGAAGAGAACATGATGACCGGCGAAGTCACCAACGAGCAGAAGCGCATCGACCTGCCGCAGATGAACGAGCCGGTGAAGAACATCTTCGTCGACCCGCGTCAGCAGTGGCTGTATGTGATCAACGGGCGTGCCCAGGCCGACGTGTTCAGCCTGCGCGACAAGAGCCTCAATGGTCGCTACAAACTGCTTGAAGACGGTGAAGCGCAAGTCACCGCCAGCACCCAGCTTGTGGGTGGTATCTCGCTGATCATCGGTGACTCCAAAGGTGGCCTGGCCCAGTGGTTCATGGCCCGCGACCCGGATGGCGAACAGCGCCTGAAGCAGATCCGCACCTTCCAGATGGGCACCACGCCTATTGTTGAAATCACCGCCGAAGAGCGTCGCAAGGGCTTCGTTGCCCTCGACGCTTCCGGCAAACTTGGCGTGTTCCACAGTACCGCCCACCGCACCTTGCTGGTGGAACCGGTCGCTGAAGGCCAGGGCATTTTCGGTCTATCGCCTCGTGCCAACCGCCTGATCGTGGAAGCTGGCGGCAAGTTGCACCCGCTGCTGCTCGACAACCCGCATCCGGAAGTCTCGTGGAGCGCGCTGTGGAGCAAGGTCTGGTACGAGAACTACGACGAGCCTAAATACGTCTGGCAATCGACCGCCGCCAACACCGACTTCGAACCCAAGCTGAGCCTGTCGCCGCTGACATTCGGTACCCTGAAAGCCGCGTTCTACGCCATGCTGCTGGCCGCACCACTGGCCGTTGCCGCTGCGATCTACACCGCGTACTTCATGGCTCCGGGCATGCGCCGCAAGGTCAAGCCGGTGATCGAGTTGATGGAAGCAATGCCGACGGTGATCCTCGGTTTCTTCGCCGGTCTGTTCCTCGCACCGTATGTGGAAGGGCATTTGCCGGGCATCTTCAGCCTGCTGATGCTGCTGCCGATCGGTATTCTGGTCGCCGGTTTTACCTTCAGCCGCCTGCCTGAGTCGATCCGCCTGAAAGTCCCGGATGGCTGGGAAAGTGCGCTGCTGATTCCGGTGATCCTGTTTGTGGGCTGGCTGTCGCTGTACATGAGCCCGTTCATGGAAAACTGGTTCTTCGGTGGCGACATGCGCATGTGGATCTCCCACGACCTGGGCATCACCTACGACCAGCGCAACGCCCTGGTGGTCGGCTTGGCCATGGGCTTCGCGGTGATCCCGAACATCTACTCCATCGCCGAAGACGCCGTGTTCAGCGTGCCTCGCGGCCTGACCCTGGGCTCCCTGGCCCTCGGTGCCACGCCGTGGCAGACCATGACCCGCGTGGTGATCCTCACCGCGAGCCCGGGCATCTTCTCGGCGCTGATGATCGGCATGGGCCGTGCGGTCGGTGAAACCATGATCGTGTTGATGGCTACCGGTAACACCCCGGTCATGGAAATGAACCTGTTCGAAGGCCTGCGCACCCTGGCGGCCAACGTTGCAGTGGAAATGCCCGAATCGGAAGTCGGCGGCAGCCACTACCGCGTGCTGTTCCTCTCGGCGCTGGTGCTGCTGTTGTTCACCTTCGTCATGAACACCCTCGCGGAACTGATTCGTCAGCGTCTGCGCAAGAAATACTCGTCGCTTTAAGAAAGGTAGAAGTCTGTGAAACAGAACTCCCTGAAAGGATGGTTCAAGAGCGGCGCCCCCGGCGTCTGGATCAGCGGTGGCGCGGTGTCCATCGCGGTCATCATGACCATTGGCCTGCTGGCAGTGATTGCCGTGCGCGGCCTGGGTCACTTCTGGCCGGCGGATCTGATCCATGCCAGCTACGACGTGCCGGGCCAGGGCCAGCACCTGGTCATTGGCGAAGTGGTGCAGAAAGAAGAAGTGCCACGTGCCCGCCTGAAGAGCGCCGGCCTGCCGGTGCCTGACGAAGGCCCTGAGTTCATGACCCGCGAGCTGATCAAGGTCGGCAACCGTGACCTGAACGGCAACGACTTCACCTGGATCGTCGGTGAGTGGCTGACCAAACAGACGACGCCGCCGGAGCTGATGGCCATCGAGCGTCGCGAGTGGGGCAATTTCTACGGCTACCTGGTCAACGTCAAACAGGATGGCAAGGTTGTCGCTGAAGGCGAAGCCGCATGGCCTGAGTTGCAGGCCCGTGTCGACCGCGTCAACAAGCTGGCTGCACAGCTCAAGAACCTGGAAAAAACCGACATCGGCGCGATCAACGCCGGTCTCGAGCGCATCCGTCTGCACGGTCGCAAGCTGGAGCTCGATGGCAAGCTCGACGCCACCGCACAAGCGGACATGGAATCGGAGCGCGCCGAACTCAATGCCCGCTATCAGGACGTTGAAGCGCGCCTGACCGATCTGCATGCGCAGTTCAACCGTGACAGCCTGACCGCCCGCGATGCGAACGGTAAGGAAATCGAAATCGGCATCGGCAAAGTGGTGCACGCCTATCAGCCGAACGCCATGAGCACGACCACCAAGATCGGTTTCTACTTCAGCAAGGTCTGGGAGTTCCTGAGCGACGACCCGCGTGAAGCGAACACCGAAGGCGGGATCTTCCCGGCCATCTTCGGCACCGTGATGATGACCCTGATCATGGCGATGATCGTGACCCCGTTCGGCGTGCTGGCGGCGGTGTACCTGCGTGAATACGCCAAGCAGAATGCGCTGACCCGGGTGATCCGCATCGCGGTGAACAACCTGGCGGGCGTTCCGGCGATCGTTTACGGCGTGTTCGGCCTGGGCTTCTTCGTTTACGTGTTGGGCGGCTCACTCGACCGCCTGTTCTTCCCGGAAGCATTGCCGGCGCCGACCTTCGGCACACCGGGTCTGCTCTGGGCCTCGCTGACCCTGGCGCTGCTGGCAGTGCCGGTGGTGATCGTGGCCACCGAAGAAGGCCTGGCGCGGATTCCTCGCACTGTGCGTGAAGGCTCGTTGGCCCTCGGCGCGACCAAGGCTGAAACCTTGTGGAAGATCGTGCTGCCGATGGCCAGCCCGGCAATGATGACCGGCATGATCCTCGCCGTGGCCCGCGCCGCGGGTGAAGTGGCGCCGCTGATGCTGGTGGGTGTGGTGAAACTGGCGCCGTCGCTGCCGGTGGACGGTAACTACCCGTACCTGCACCTGGACCAGAAGATCATGCACCTGGGCTTCCACATCTATGACGTCGGCTTCCAGAGCCCGAACGTCGAAGCCGCACGACCGCTGGTGTACGCAACGGCGCTGCTGCTGGTGCTGGTGATCGCGACATTGAACCTGTCGGCGGTGTACATCCGGAACCACCTGCGCGAGAAGTACAAGGCGCTGGACAGCTGATCGCTGGCCCAAACATTGAAAGTGTTGCTGGCCCTGATGCCGGCAGCCCACTGAACCGAATTTGTTAGCACAGGGAGCCTCCCATGCAGCACGAAGCACATACCCACGGCATCAACATGTCTGCCCTGGGCCGCGACAAACAGAGCCTGAACCTCGAGCAGGAAACCGTAGCCATCGAAGTGCCGGGCCTGAGCCTGTTCTACGGCGAAAAACAAGCGCTGTACGACGTCAGCATGAACATCCCGAAACAGCGCGTGACCGCCTTCATCGGCCCGTCCGGCTGTGGCAAGTCGACGTTGTTGCGTACCTTCAACCGCATGAACGACCTGGTTGACGGTTGCCGCGTTGAAGGCGAGATCAACCTGTACGGCAACAACATCTACCGCAAGGGCGAGGACGTGGCCGAGCTGCGTCGTCGCGTCGGCATGGTGTTCCAGAAGCCAAACCCGTTCCCGAAAACCATCTACGAAAACGTGGTTTACGGCCTGCGTATCCAGGGCATCAACAAGAAGCGCGTGCTCGACGAAGCCGTCGAGTGGGCGTTGAAAGGCGCGGCACTGTGGGACGAGGTCAAAGACCGTCTGCACGAGTCGGCACTGGGCCTGTCCGGTGGTCAGCAGCAGCGTTTGGTGATCGCCCGCACCATCGCCGTTGAGCCGGAAGTGCTGCTGCTCGACGAACCGTGCTCGGCACTCGACCCGATCTCCACGTTGAAAGTCGAAGAGCTGATCTACGAACTGAAATCCAAGTTCACCATCGTCATCGTGACCCACAACATGCAACAGGCGGCGCGGGTGTCCGACTACACCGCGTTCATGTACATGGGCAAGCTGGTCGAGTTTGGCGACACCGATACCCTGTTCACCAATCCGGCGAAGAAGCAGACCGAAGACTACATCACCGGTCGCTACGGCTAGCAGCAGCCACGAGCCGCGAGCTTCAAGCGGCAAGTCAGGGCGGTTCGGGTACAACACATCAGCTTGCAGCTTGTAGCTTGCAGCTCACAGCTTTTGCGGAGCAGACAACATGATTTCTAAGGAAGGCCTTACACACCACATCTCCCAGCAGTTCAACGCCGAACTGGAGGAAGTGCGCAGCCACCTCCTGGCCATGGGCGGGCTGGTCGAGAAGCAGGTCAATGACGCGGTGACCGCGCTGATCGAGGCCGACTCCGGCCTGGCCCAGCAGGTGCGCGAGATCGACGACCAGATCAACCAGATGGAACGCAACATCGACGAAGAATGCCTGCGCATTCTGGCCCGTCGCCAGCCGGCAGCGTCTGATCTGCGCCTGATCATCAGCATTTCCAAATCGGTGATCGACCTGGAGCGCATCGGTGACGAAGCGACCAAGATCGCCCGCCGCGCCATCCAGCTGTGCGAAGAAGGCGAAGCGCCGCGCGGTTACGTCGAAGTGCGCCACATCGGTGACCAGGTGCGCAACATGGTTCGCGACGCGCTGGACGCCTTTGCCCGTTTCGACGCCGAACTGGCCTTGTCGGTGGCGCAGTACGACAAGATCATCGACCGCGAATACAAGACCGCCCTGCGTGAGCTGGCGACCTACATGATGGAAGATCCGCGTTCTATCTCGCGGGTTCTGAGCATTATCTGGGTGCTGCGTTCGCTGGAGCGTATCGGCGATCACGCACGCAATATCTCGGAGCTGGTGATTTACCTGGTGCGCGGCACTGACGTGCGGCACCTGGGGCTCAAGCGCATGAAGGAAGAAGTTGAAGGAACCAGTGGCGAAACCGCTAATGTTCCGGGCAAAACTGACGATAAGTAAGGTTGCCCAAGTAAAGCGCCCGGCCTTTTGGCCGGGCGTTTTTGTTTGCGGCCGACGAATTCGAAAAGCAGCACCCGCGAACGAAAAGTCCGGCGTGACTGAAGGTTTTTGGCAATGTGCCATCAGCAAGGCGGTATGCTGGCCGGGATTTTTTAAAGGGGTGGTGGATGAGTAAGGTCAGTGTGTTGGTCGTGGACGACGCGTCGTTCATTCGTGACCTGGTGAAGAAGTGCCTGCGCAATTATTTCCCGGGCATGCGGGTCGAAGACGCGATCAACGGCAGAAAGGCTCAGGCCATGCTGGCCAAGGAAGCATTCGACCTGGTCCTGTGTGATTGGGAAATGCCGGAAATGTCCGGCCTGGAACTGCTGACCTGGTGTCGTGAGCAAAACAACCTCAAAGCCATGCCCTTCGTGATGGTGACCAGCCGTGGCGACAAGGAGAACGTCGTCCAGGCGATCCAGGCCGGGGTATCCGGTTACGTCAGCAAGCCGTTCACCAACGAGCAACTGCTCACCAAGGTCAAGCAGGCGCTGCACAAGGTCGGCAAACTCGATGCCTTGATCAACGTAGCCGCGTCCAAAACGAGTCCGGCATTCGCTAACGACTCCCTCGCCGCCTTGACCGGTGGCAAGGCACCCGTCGCCACGCCAACAGCCGCACCGTCCAAAGGCTTGCTCAACAGTCCGCCGGTCAAGGCGCCTGCGGCCTCTTCGGCACCCGCCAATGGCCGTGGCCAGGGTCAACTGCGTTTGCCGAACGGCATCCAGCAATGCGTGATCAAGGCCCTGAGCCTCAAGGAAGCGCTGCTGGTGGTGAAGCGCTCCGAGATCCTGCCGCAGATCCTCGACAGCGCCGTGCTGGACCTGGAGCAGGGCGACAATGCCGAAATCGCCCGCCTCAACGGCTATCTGCACGCCGTCGTGGCCCACGAACCGAAGCCCGACAGCGACTGGCTGCAACTGACCTTCCGCTTTGTCGATCAGGATGCGCAGAAGCTCGATTACATCTCGCGCCTGATTGCGCGGGGTACGGCGCAGAAGCACTTTATTCCAGGCGCTTGAGGCGCGTCGCCTGACAGTCCGCCATCGCGAGCAAGCTCGCTCCCACAGGTCCGGCATGAATCCTGTGGGAGCAAGCTTGCTCGCGATGGGGCCATCACTGTTACCGCACATCTGCTGAACACCCTTTCTGAAACATCTGTCGACTACTCGGGTCCATTGCAGCTGCTAGGCTCACTCCCAGGCCTCACTCGACAGAATCCTTGCTCATGTTCACGCGCCTGCTGCTTTTATGTGGCCTGTTCATGGTCGCCACCTCGGCCATGGCCATGACCATCTACAAATCCAAAGATGCCTATGGCGTGGTTTCCTACAGCGACCGCCCCAGCAAAGGCGCCCATGTGTTCGTTTTTCGCGATGGCATGGTCGAGCACCTTGAGCGTCAGGTGCGCCTCGTCATCATGAAGAAGAACGGCGTGCACAGCGTGTACGTGCGCAATGACCTGTATGCGCCGGTAGAAGTCGAATTGAGTTTTGCCGGGGTGAAGAACGGCAGCGGTGTGCCGGGAGGGACGATTCGGCAGGTGATACCGCTACGCAGCAGCGTTCGCCTGGCGCAGCTCACGGCGACTAAAGGTGGGAGGCCCCTCGCGTACGTCCCGAAGTTCAAGTATTCCCTGGGTGACCCGTCTGGGCCCACGGTGGGCTATCGGTACCCGTTGCCCTGGCGTGGCGGACCATTCCGGATAAGTCAGGGCGCCAATGGCCCCTACAGCCACTTCGGGCCCAAGAGCCGTTACGCCATAGACATCGCGATGCCTGAAGGCACACCGATCATTGCCGCGCGAGGCGGGGTGGTGGTGAAAACCGAGAACAGACAGAGCGGGCGCGGTACCGACGCATCCGGCAATTTCGTGCGGGTGCTGCACGATGACGGGACGATGGGTGTTTACCTGCACCTGAAGAAAGGCTCGGTCCGCGTTCGGGAAGGTCAGCGGGTAACGGTCGGCAGCGCGTTGGCGTTGTCCGGCAATACCGGCAACAGCACCGGGCCGCATTTGCATTTTGTGGTGCAGCGCAATACGGGGCTGGGGCTGGTATCGATTCCGTATCAGTTCAACCAGCCGGTGGGCGCGCTGCCCAACTTTGCGTTGGGCAAGCAGTGATGCCTTGAAGCTTTGGGATCAATGCGGTTTAACGAATCACATCAATCCAGCATCAACACCTTGGCCAGAACGATCTTCGGCCCTTTCATTTTCTTGATGATGATCCGCAGGCCTTCGACTTCCAGTACTTCTTCCTCTTCCGGAACCCGCTTGAGGCTCTCATAGACCAGCCCGGCGAGGGTTTCGGCTTCGACGTGGTCGAGGTCAATGCCCAACAGTCGTTCAACCTTGAACAGCGGCGTATCGCCCCGCACCAGCAGTTTGCCCGGCTGATACGCGAGGATCCCGCGTTCGGCCTTGCGATGTTCGTCCTGGATATCGCCTACCAGTACTTCCAGCACGTCTTCCATGGTCAGGTAGCCGATGATGTTGCCGTCGGCCTCTTCGACCACGGCGAAGTGCGAGCCGCCCTTGCGGAACTGCTCCAGCAACTGCGACAGCGGCATGTGCCGTGACACGCGCTCCAGCGGGCGGGTCAGTTCGGCGAGGTTGAACGACTCGGGAATGTGGTCCAGCGCCGCCAGTTCCAGCAGCAGATCCTTGATGTGCAGCAGGCCGACGAACTCCTGGCGTTCGCTGTCGTACACCGGGTAGCGGCTGAACTTGTGGCGACGGAACAACGCCAGGATTTCCTTGAGCGGTGCATTGAACTCCAGGGTGACCAGGTCTTCGCGGGAGTTGGCCCAGTCGACCACTTCCAGCTCGCCCATTTCCACCGCTGACGCCAGAACGCGCATGCCTTGGTCGCTCGGATCCTGGCCACGGCTGGAGTGCAGGATCAGTTTCAGTTCTTCGCGGCTGTAATGGTGTTCGTGGTGCGGGCCGGGCTCACCTTGGCCTGCGATGCGCAGGATCTGGTTGGCGCTGGCGTTGAGCAGGTAGATGGCCGGGTACATGGTCCAGTAGAACAGGTACAGCGGCACGGCGGTCCACAGCGACAGCAATTCGGGTTTGCGGATCGCCCAGGATTTGGGGGCCAGTTCGCCGACCACGATGTGCAGGTAGGAAATGATGAAGAACGCAGTGAAGAACGAAACCGCCTTGACCACTTCAGCGGAATCTACGCCCACGGCACTCAGTACAGGCGCCAGAAGGTGCGCAAACGCAGGTTCACCAACCCAACCCAGGCCCAGGGAGGCGAGGGTGATACCCAATTGGCAGGCCGACAGGTAAGCATCGAGCTGACTGTGCACGGTGCGCAGGATGTGCCCGCGCCAGCCGTTTTTGTCAGCGATGGCCTCGACCCGGGTCGAGCGCAGTTTGACCATGGCAAATTCCGCCGCAACGAAAAAACCGTTGAGCAAAACCAGGATCAGAGCAAAAAGAATCATGCCGAAGTCGGCGAAAATTGTAGCGAGGGTCAAGCCAGGGGAAGGGTCCATGATGGAGTTTTGCGGGTTCCGTGTATTCGAAAGGAAAGAAAAGTCCGCACCTGAAAGGCAGGCGCAAGTCAGCCAATGTAGCGGCTGACCGGCCAGTTGCCTAGTGGTGCGTGCTGACCGGTATCAGTCGGCGGTGCTGATAACCCGTGATTTGGTGACCTGAGCCGGCGCAAAGTGGCAAGTAAAGGTACTGCCGTGGCCCGGTACGCTGCTGATTTCCATCCGTGCCCGATGACGTAACAAAACGTGTTTGACGATCGCCAGTCCCAGGCCGGTGCCGCCGGTGTTGGAGTTGCGGCTGGAGTCGACGCGGTAGAAGCGTTCGGTCAGGCGCGGCAGGTGTTTGTTATCGATGCCGATCCCGGAATCCTGCACGCTCAGGTGCGCCCCCTGGTCATCGCCCCACCAGCGAATGCGGATATTGCCTTCGGCCGGGGTGTATTTCACCGCGTTGAACACCAGGTTGGAAAACGCGCTGCGCAACTCCGCCTCGCTGCCCTTGAGCAGAATTGTCGGGTCGGCTTCCAGGGTGATTTTCTGGTTTTTCTGGCCGGACAACTGCTGCGCATCACTCTTGATCGATTGCAGCAAGCCGTCGATCGGCACCGGCTGGTTGTCCGACGGATAATCGGTGGCTTCCAGCTTGGCCAGCAGCAACAGGTCGTTAAGCAGCGTCTGCATACGCCCGCCTTGCTGTTGCATCTGTTGCAAGGCACGGCTCCAGCGCGGGTTCACCTCGTCGACGTTATCGAGCAAGGTTTCCAGGTAGCCGCAGATCACCGTCAACGGTGTGCGCAGTTCATGGGAAACGTTGGCGATGAAGTCTTTGCGCATTTGCTCAAGCTGATGGATGCGTGTCACATCGCGCACCAGCATCAAGTGTTCGTTGTTGCCGTAGCGGGTGATGTACAGCTGAATACGCACGCGGTCGTTGGTCGGCGAAGGAATTTCCAGCGGCTCGGCGTAGCTGTCCTGCTCGAAGTATTCCTTGAAGCGCGGATGGCGCACCAGGTTGGTCACCGGCTGGCCGCTGTCCTGTGGCGTCTTGAGGCCCAGCAGGGTTTCGGCGGCGCGGTTCCACCACTCCAGGTTGCCGTCGGTGTCGAGCATGATCACCGCGTCTTTCAGCGCGGCGGTGGACTCCTGAACCCGGTCGATCACTGCTTGCAGGCGCCCGCGTACCCGTTGGTCGCGGCGTTGCAGGTGGTAGATGCTGTCGAACACCTCGCCCCACAGGCCGTAGCCGTCGGGTGGCGCTTCATCGGGCTTGTGCAGGCGCAGCCACTCGTGCAGACGCAGCAATTGCTTGAGGGTCCAGGCCAGGTAAAGACCCAGGCCTGCGGCGAGGCTCCAGCCGTAATAGCCGGTGATCAGGCCGATCACCAGGCAGGCGGTGACCAGCAGCAGCATGTGGCGAATCAGGGTGCCATGCCAGTTTTGGTTCACGAAAAAAATACGTCCTTGAAAGTGGAACCGCTGCGATCATCAGGCCTTGGTTGAGAACCGGTAGCCAGTGCCGCGCACGGTTTGTACCAGATTTTCGTAAGCATCGCCGAGGGCTTTGCGCAGGCGTCGAATGTGTACGTCGACCGTACGCTCTTCGACGTAGACGTTGCCGCCCCAGACCTGATCCAGCAACTGGCCACGAGTGTAGGCGCGCTCCTGGTGGGTCATGAAAAATTGCAGCAGGCGGTATTCGGTCGGACCCATCTCGGCAGGACGGCCGTCGATGGTCACGCGGTGGCTGATCGGGTCCAGCAGCAGGCCGCCGACTTCGATTGGCGCTTCGCCATCGGTCGGGCCTGCGCGACGCAGCACGGCTTTCAGGCGCGCTACCAGCTCACGTGGGGAAAACGGCTTGGTGATGTAGTCGTCAGCGCCGACTTCCAGGCCCTGGATCTTGTTGTCCTCTTCACCCTTGGCGGTGAGCATGATGATCGGGATGTCCCCGGTCAGTTCATCACGCTTGAGACGACGGGCCAGCTCGATGCCGGACGTGCCGGGCAGCATCCAGTCGAGCAGGATCAGGTCCGGTTTGCGGTCGACGATAATGGCGTGGGCCTGCTGGGAGTTTTCAGCCTCCAGGCAGTCATAGCCGGCCATTTCCAATGCAACGGCGATCATTTCGCGAATAGGCGCTTCGTCGTCGACGATCAGAATGCTCCTGCCAACCATGCCCTTAATCCTCTTGTCATTTAACTGTCTTGCGCCGCATTAGATAACGGAATTATTGCAGTCGTGTGACAGTATTTTAGTCGGCCGGCGATTGGCTGGATCCTGGGCTAAGCTCTAAGTCCGAATCCTGACAACCACAAAAGGAAGGTTTCCATGAACTACATTGCTCAATCCTGGAAGGCTTTGCTGGTCACTGCTGCGTTAACGCTGCCGACACTGGCCTTTGCCGCCGACCCGGCGATGATGAAAGACGGCATGATGGTCGATCACAAGGGCATGACTGTGTACACGTTCGACAAGGACGCGGGCGGCAAGTCGATGTGCAACGGCGACTGCGCCAAATACTGGCCGCCAATGATGGCGCCGGCGGGTGCCAAGGCCGAAGGTAAATGGACAGTCGTCAAGCGTGACGATGGCAAGATGCAATGGGCCTATGACGGCAAGCCGCTGTACTACTACGAGGACGACAAAAAACCCGGAGACATGACGGGTGACAAGAAAAAAGACGTCTGGCACGTCGTTCGCGAGCATATGTAACGGTTGTAGCCTGTCGCACCAGATCGCTGCCTTCGTTGCTCTGCAGGAGTTGCTGAAGGCGGCGATCTTTTTGATGCTTCAACGTAGCGCGTAATCCAGCACAATCCCGACGAAAATCGCCAATCCCGCCCAGTGATTGTGCAAAAACGCCTTGAAACAGCGCATCCGGTCCCTGTCGCGGGTATACCAGAATTCCCACGCAAAACAGCCCGCCGCCGCCAGCAAGCCGAGATGGAACCAGCCACCGAGCTCGAACTTTGACCCGGCCAGTAACAAGCAGCCAAGCGCCAAGCCTTGCAACGTCAGAATGATCACCCGGTCTGCATCGCCAAACAGAATCGCCGTGGATTTCACTCCGATCTTCAGGTCGTCATCGCGGTCAGTCATCGCGTAATACGTGTCGTAACCCACGGTCCACATCAGGTTGGCGATCCACAGCAGCCACGCGACAGCCGGCAGCTCACCGGTTTCGGCAGTAAAGGCCATCGGCATGCCCCAGGAAAACGCCGCGCCCAGCACCACTTGCGGGTAATAGGTGTAGCGCTTCATGAATGGGTAACTGAACGCCAGCGTCAGACCGCCCAACGACAGCCAAATGGTCGCGGCATTGGTGCACAGCACCAGCAGGAAGCTCACGCCCATCAGCAATGCGAAGAACACCAGCGCCTCTTTGGAGCTGATCTTGCCGCTCACCAGCGGCCGCTGTTCGGTACGCTTCACATGGCCGTCAACCTTGCGGTCCGCCCAGTCGTTGATCACGCAGCCGCCGGCGCGGGTCAGCACCACGCCGAGGACGAAAATCACAATGTTGGCCAGGGACGGCGAACCCTTGCCGGCAATCCACAGCGCCCACAGCGTTGGCCAGAGCAGCAGGTAAATGCCGATCGGCTTGTCCATGCGGGTCAGCTGAATGAAATCCCAGGCCCGAGGGTTCAAGCGATTCAAGGACTTGAGCAGGCTTTGGTACATCAATGGTTCTCCGATTGGACGCAGGCGGCGTCCCACAGGGAAGGCAGGAAAATTTCAGCCACCAAAACACTCAAGGCACCACGGTCAAAGCGCGAGCGGCGGCCCCACAGCTCAGGCGATTGCGCCTCGGCGGGCAGCCACGCTTGCGGATAATGGCAAACCTCGATGGCCCGGCGCTGGAAGGCATGATCGCAAAACAGCAATTCGCCCAGCGAGCGGCTACCCAGTTCGTCCATGTGCAAGCCGTCGCCTTGCAATGCACTGCGTGACGCTACGCTGCGCGCAAACACCCACGCCTCGCCATGACCGCGCAAATACACCTCACGCACCCAGCCCTCACTGCCTTCGGCCAGGTCCAGCGCTGCGCATTCGTCGGTGCGCAAAGGCTGCCAGCCTTCGAACATTGGCGAGACGCTGAAGGCATCATTCGACAGATGAATCAGACGTCTGGTCAGCGAGCCTTCGTCGAACAGCCAGTCGAGGGTGGAGGCATCGGGGAGGGGCGTCAGTTCGCTGCGCGAGAGCCAGAGAGGAGCTGGAGAGGGGGATTCTGTGTGATGCACAATGAGTCATTATTGGCAGCAAATGAGGCGGCGAGCTTAACATGTCAGCCGCCGATATCGATTGAAATGGCCTGCCGTTGCGCCGAACAGGCTTGCATCCGACGGCCCCGATCAGTACAAAACGCGCTGAGTTGGACGGCAGTGCTACAACCATCGACCGTCCGGCCGGCAAAACGCCTGAACCCTGAGGAAGTACCTGATGAAAAAGTGGCAATGTATCGTCTGCGGCCTGATCTACAACGAAGCCGACGGTTGGCCGGATGACGGCATTGCGCCGGGCACCCGTTGGGAAGACGTGCCGGCAGACTGGCTGTGCCCGGACTGCGGTGTGGGCAAAATGGATTTTGAAATGATCGAAATCGCTGCCTGAACAATTGAGGAGTAAGGAATGAACGCACCTGTCGTAATCATTGGCACCGGCCTGGCTGGCTACAACGTGGCCCGCGAGTTTCGCAAACTCGACAGCGAAACCCCGCTGCTGCTGATTACCGCCGATGACGGGCGCTCCTACTCCAAGCCGATGCTCTCCACCGGCTTCGGCAAAAACAAGGATGCCGACGGCCTGAGCATGGCCGAACCCGGCGCCATGGCCGAACAACTCAAGGCCGAAGTGCGCACCCACACGCGCATCAGCGGCATCGACCCGGGCCACAAACGCCTGTGGATCGGTGAAGAAGCGGTAATCTACCGCGACCTGATCCTGGCCTGGGGCGCCGAAACCGTGCGCGTGCCCATTGAAGGCGACGCGGCGGATTGCGTATTCCCGATCAACGACCTGGAAGACTACGCACGCTTTCGCGCGGCGGGGGCCGGCAAGCGCCGCGTGCTGCTGCTCGGCGCCGGCCTGATCGGCTGCGAGTTCGCCAACGACCTGACCCTGGGCGGCTACGAAGTGCAACTGGTTGCGCCGTGCGAGCAGGTCATGCCGACCCTGTTGCACCCGGCGGCTGCCGCTGCGGTGCAGGCAGGCCTCGAAAGCCTCGGTGCACGCTTCCACCTCGGGCCGGTGCTCAACCGCCTGCAGCGTGTGGCTGACGGCCTGGAAGCACACCTGTCCGATGGCCAGGTGATCCCGTGCGACGTGGTGGTCTCGGCCATTGGCCTGCGCCCACGTGTCGACCTGGCGGCAGCGGCCGGTTTGCAGGTCAACCGCGGCATCATGGTCGACCGGCACCTGAAGACCTCCCACGCCAACATCTACGCCCTGGGCGACTGTGCCGAGGTCGATGGGTTGAACCTGCTGTACGTGATGCCCCTGATGAGCTGTGCGAGGGCGCTGGCGCAAACCCTGGCCGGCAACCCGACCGCCGTCACCTATGGCCCGATGCCGATCACCGTCAAAACCCCGGTGTGCCCGCTGGTGGTATCCCCACCACCACGGGGCGCAGAGGGCATCTGGACAGTCGAAGGGCAGGGCGCCGACATCAAGGTTTTATGCCGCGATGCCGCGGGCAAGCTGCTCGGCTATGCGCTCACCGGTGCCGCCGTGATGGAAAAACTGGCCCTGAACAAAGAGCTTCCGGCTCTGTTGGCGTAAATACCGGTCGTTCTGTCGGAATCACCCCCCTTTTGCCCTAACAATGGCCGCGCCGATACTGGCGCGGGGCCTCACTGCGTGCCATCCTCACTCCCGTCTGCCGCAGAGTAGAGCACCTGCGGCGCTTTTGGCGCTGCTCCGCAGAGAGCAGCACGGACATAACAACAACAAACCGTCAAAGGGGCTTCACTCACATGCGTAAACCAGACCTCGCTGCAGCCATTGCTGAAAAAGCAGACCTCACCAAAGAACAAGCCAACCGCGTTCTCAACGCCGTTCTTGAAGAAATCACCGGTGCCCTGCACCGCAAAGACAGTGTGACGCTGGTGGGCTTCGGCACCTTCCTGCAACGCCATCGCGGTGCCCGCACCGGCAAAAACCCGCAAACCGGCGAACCCGTCAAAATCAAGGCCAGCAACACCGTAGCGTTCAAGCCAGGCAAGTCGTTGAAAGACAGCGTTAATCCGTAATCCGTGTTCACCTCCCGCGCAGCGGGGGAGTGGAATAAAAAATGGGCACGCTAACCAAGGTTGGGTGCCCATTTTTTGTGGGTGGTGAATCAGCCGAGCCCGCTTTGTTGCTTGGCGAGAATCGCCGCCATTTCCGGTTCATCCAGATGATCCAGCGCCCGCTCTACCAGCAAATGCGCCCCCTCAGCCACGCGACTGATCGCCAGGGCTACTGAGCGGCGCGAGCCGTCTACATCGTCAGCCAGGTCAGCGGCGATGGCGCTGATGGACAGCAGATCTTCCGAGGCGTTGGCCAGGAGAGCTTCGGTGTTGATGTCCGGGCAGACACTGAAGAGTTGGCCGCTGCGTTTCGTTGGTGTCTGTTTTGGTGGGGCGAGATAGTGATCGAGGGCGCGTTCGGCGGCTTCGTGGAGTTTTTTGGAATCGAGGGATTCGTAGGGGGATGTGGCTTCGTTTTCGGATGCGTCGGGTATCGGAGTCATTGGTGTAAATCCTTGGTTAAGAAGTTTTGCTCCCGATTTCGGACTTGCACATCCGGTCGCCGTTTTTGGCGGTGACGATCAGAGGTTATCGATGAATCCAAAACTCGCCTAGTTCATGCGTAGCGCAGCATTTTGAAGGAAGTTTCCGATAGGTTTGCAGGGTGGGGAGATCAAAAGATCGCAGCCTTCGGCAGCTCCTACAGAATGTGTTTCTTCAGGTGCAGAAGTGGCGTGTGGAGCGGTCTGGAGGGAGGTTTTGATAATTGTGACTTGGTGGTCATCGTGAGGGTAATGGTTCTGATCTTCTTCTAACGCAAGCAGATACTGGTGTTATCGCCTGAAGCCGTTAAACTGCCCCGGCCGTTCATTTTTCTCTTGAGGCTGTGCGCATGAAATTTCGTTTTCTGCTGTGGATGCTGGGTTTGTTGATGGGTAAGGCCAGCCGGACCAATCCGGCGTTTCAGCAGCAGTTGGGTGACAAGGACCTGGTGTTTCAGTTGCAGACCCTGGACGGGAAAGTGGCGCGGCATTTCCGTGTGAAGGACCAGCGCATCACCAGCCAATCGGGTGTGCATGCCGAGCCTGCGTTTGCGATTGCCTTCAAAGATGCCGCGTACGGCTTTGCCACGATGCAGGCGAAGAACAAGCAACTGGCGTTCATGACGGGGATTCAGGACAAGTCGATTCAGATCAAGGGCAATCCTGCGCTGGTGATCTGGTTCCAGGGGCTGACCAAGTATTTGAAGCCGAAGAAGGCCAAGCCCAAGGCTTGAGGGCTGTCAGTTAAACCGAGTCAAATTCATCGCGAGCAAGCTCGCTCCCACAGGGATCACCTGAATCCCGTGGGAGCGAGCTTGCTCGCGATGCTTTTCAGCCTTGAGTGAATTGCGAAGCGAGTTCGCGCAGCAGCACTTCGGCTTCGAGGACTTTGCTGACCGCGTCGTTGGCTTTTTCGCGGCTCAGGCCAAGGCGTTCGAGCAGGGCGTCGGGGATGTCTTCGTCGGGGCCCGAGCCGATGCCACGGCTGCGCAGCAGGCGCACCGACAGGCACACCAGGTTCGGGTACTCAGCGAAGTCGCCATCGTAGTGTGGATCGTGCTGGAAGCGCAGGGCGGTGGCCAGCTCTTCAGGCATGTCCCAGTAGCGCATCAGCCACGAGCCGATCTGTTCCCGGCTGATACCCAGCAGGTGTTGTTCCACAAAGCTGTGGCACAGGTGCGGGTTGACCTCCAGGTGGCGGCAGATCAGCGAGAAGTGCGGCGGGAACACGTGGGCCAGCAGCAGGTAGCCGAAGTTGTGCAGCAGGCCGGCGAGGTAGGTCAGGCCGGCTTCCGGACGCTGGGCGCGCGGCATGGCGCGGGTCAGGCCTTCGATGACGGCGGCGGTGTAGATCGATTGCTGCCAGTACGGGGTGGAGTGTTGCGGGTGGTCCTTGGGCAGGCTCAGGGTTTTGCCCAAGGCCAGGCCCAGCGCCAGGTTGATCACCAGGTCGAAGCCCAGTACCCGGACGATGGCGTCTTCCACCGAGCGGATCTTGCCCGGCGAGGCGTAGTACGGCGATGCCGCCCAGCTCACGACTTGTGCAGCCAGCGCCGGGTCGGTTTCGACCACGCCGGTGATGTCGTCGATGGTGGCGTTGGGGTCGACGCGTAGCTTGATGATTTTTTGTGCGGTTTCGGCCAGCGGCGGAATCTCGATGGTCGCTTCCAGACGCTGCTGGATGCGCCGCGCGGTGAACGCCTGGACGGCCTGGGTGATTTCCTCGCGGTCGTCATCGGGGCGGTCGAGGTTCGGACGGATGCTGGTCAGGTTTTCGCCGAAGTTGGCGGCACTGGCCTTGGTCAGCATGGTCTTGAAGTCTTCGCAGTAGATTTCCAGCAGCACGCCCGGCTCACCGGAGTTGATCAGCAACTTCGGCTCGCGCAGCAGGCTTTCGTCGTACAGGCACGGTGAGCTGGTTAGCGCTGGCAGGCCCGGCAGCAAGCTGAGGTTATGCTTGCCGAGCATTTTTGTCAGGCGTTCGGTCGGTACGGCGGTGAGGCGGCGACCGGTGAGTTCAGTGAGGCGATTGAGGTCCAGCAATTGGCTCTGCGGGAACAGCACCATCAGCACGCCAACACTGTCATCCAGCAGAACGGCCTGCACTTTGCGCGCGGCATTCAGGCCATGACGGTCCAGCACTTCTTCGTAGGCAATGCCCAACTTGCCCAGCATCAGCCGAATAACCGACGGAGCGTGCGGGGTGTCGGGTGCGAAGGCAACTTCGGTCATGGTCTGTATCCGGACTAAAACAATTGCAGGAGTATAACCAGCTTGCTTGGGGCCACGCCTCAGAAACCGTGACGGTTGTCACACTTGGCCGTATTGTTGGCCATGACGCAGCCAGCGGTCGAGTAGCGGGCTGACGTGGGTCGGCCAGCGCTCGAGCAATGCCTGGGCGGCATCCCGCACGGCGGGCAGCAAATCGGCATCGCGCATCAGGTCGGCGACCTTGAACTGAAGTAGGCCGGTTTGACGGGTACCGAGCATTTCGCCGGGGCCGCGCAATTCCAGATCCTTTTCGGCGATGACGAAACCATCGTTGGTTTCGCGCATGATGCCCAGGCGCTGGCGGCCGATCTGCGACAGCGGCGGATGGTAGAGCAGCACGCAATGGCTGACGGCGCTGCCCCGGCCGACGCGACCGCGCAACTGGTGCAATTGCGCCAGGCCCAGGCGTTCGGGGTTCTCGATGATCATCAGGCTGGCGTTGGGCACGTCCACGCCCACTTCGATCACTGTGGTCGCGACCAGCAATTGCAGGTTGCCGGCCTTGAACTCGGCCATCACCGCAGCTTTTTCCGCAGGCTTCATGCGGCCGTGGATAAGCCCGACCTTCAGTTCGCCGAGGGCGGCGGTGAGGTCTTCGTAGGTGGTTTCGGCGGCCTGGCAGGTCAGCTCCTCCGACTCTTCGATCAGTGTGCAAACCCAATAGGCCTGACGCCCTTCGGCGCAAGCGCTGCGTACCCGTTCGATGACTTCGACCCGCCGGGTGTCAGTGATTAGCACGGTGTTGACCGGGGTTCGGCCGGGGGGCAATTCGTCGAGGATCGAGGTGTCGAGATCGGCGTAGGCGCTCATGGCCAGCGTGCGCGGAATCGGCGTGGCGGTCATGATCAATTGATGCGGGCACATGCGCCCACCGACGCCTTTCTGTCGCAAGGCCAGACGCTGCTGAACACCGAAGCGGTGTTGTTCGTCAATGATCACCAGCGCCAGGTTCTTGAATTGCACTTCGTCCTGGAACAGCGCGTGAGTGCCAACCACCATCGGCGTGCCGTTGGTAATCTGCTCCAGCGCAGCCACGCGGTTTTTGCCCTTGAGCTTGCCGGCCAGCCACGCGACTTCAATGCCCAGCGGTTCGAGCCAACGCTTGAAGGTGATGAAGTGCTGCTCGGCGAGAATCTCGGTGGGCGCCATCAGCGCGACCTGATAACCGGCCTCCAAAGCCTGGAGTGCAGCGAGCGCGGCGACCACGGTTTTGCCGGCGCCGACGTCACCCTGGATCAGCCGCAGCATCGGTTCGTGCTGGCTGAGGTCATAAGCGATTTCGTTGCCGACCCGTTGCTGGGCACCGGTCGGGTTGAAGCCGAGGTTGGCCAGGTACTTGGCCGGCAGTTGCGTGGCTTTGGGCATCGCCGGCGCACGCAGGGAGCGCATGCTTTCGCGCAGGCGTTGTTGCGACAGTTGATGGGTCAGCAGTTCTTCGAAAGCCAGACGGTGCTGCGCCCAGTGGTGACCGAGGGCCAGTTCATCGACGTCGGCATCGGCGGGCGGGTTGTGCAGGTAGCGGATCGCATCGGCCAGCGGCGCCAATTGGTAGTCGCGGGCCAGTTCGTTCGGCAGCCAGTCGGGCAGGCTGCTGGGGCCGAGCAGGGTGAGGGTCTGCATGCACAACTGGCGCAAGCGCTGTTGGGTCAGGCCTTCGGTGAGCGGGTAGACCGGGGTCAGGGTTTCATCCACTGGCGGCGGTTCATCGCCGGTGATGGCGCGGTATTCCGGGTGGTAGATCTCCAGCCCCGAAGCACCGGGCCGCGCCTCGCCGTAGCAGCGAATCCGCGTACCGCGTTTCAGGCCTTCTTTCTGCGCGTTGCTGAAATGGTAGAACCGCAGGCTCAAGCCCCCGGTGCCATCCTGCAACCGGACCACCAGGCTGCGCCGCCGGCCCATGACCACGTCGGCACCGCTGACGGTGCCTTCGATGACCGCATCCTGCCCTGGCCGCAGTGCGCCGATCGGCACCACGCGAGTACGGTCCTGATAGCGCAGGGGCAAGTGAAACAACACGTCCTGGAGGTTTTCCAGACCGACCTTGGCCAGTTTCTCGGCCATGGCTTCACCGACCCCCTTGAGTGCCGTCACCGACACTTGCGACAACTCGTTCATGACCGTTGCTTAGCCCGCAGCGACTTGCGCCGCTGGCTTGGCCACCGAGCACAGGCGAATGGAGTCAGCGAGGATTTCAATCGCTTTCGGGCGCGGGAAGCTGGCGCGCCAGGCAATGGCCACGGTGCGGAACGGCACGGGTGCCGACAACGGACGCACTTCGATCACGCCGGGGGCGTAGTGATGGCTGTCGACTGCCGATAGCGGCAGGATCGAAATACCCAGGCCGGACGCGACCATGTGGCGAATGGTTTCCAGGGAGCTGGATTCCACTGTGGTGTGCTTGGCGCCGTCGTTGCCTTTGGTCAGGGTCGGGCAGGCTTCCAGTACCTGATCGCGGAAGCAGTGGCCTTCGCCGAGCAGCAGCAGGCTCTTGTCGTTGAGCAGGCTGGCGTCGATGGATTCTTTTTGCGTCCACGGGTGCTGCGCCGGCATCAGCACGTAGAACGGCTCGTCGTAGAGCTGCAGGGTCAGCACGTCGGCTTCATTGAACGGCAGGGCGATGATGATCGCGTCGAGCTCGCCGTTGCGCAGTTTGTCGCGCAGCACGTGGGTGAAGTTTTCTTCGATGTACAACGGCATCTGCGGGGCGACCCGGTGCAGTTGTGGAATCAGGTGCGGAAACAGGTACGGCCCGACGGTGTAGATCGCGCCGACTTTCAGCGGGGCGGTCAGTTGGTTCTTGCCGGCCTGGGCCAGTTCGCGGATGCCCTGGGCTTGTTCCAGCACTTTCTGCGCCTGGGCGACGATGCCTTCGCCGACCGGGGTCAGGCGCACGGCGCTTTTGCTGCGCTCGAAAATCAGCACACCGAGTTCGTCTTCAAGCTTTTTCACGCCCACCGAAAGGGTCGGCTGGCTGACGTGGCAACGCTCGGCCGCGTGGCCGAAGTGCTGCTCTTGGGCGAGGGTAACGATGTAGCGTAATTCTGTGAGGGTCATAGCAAGCGTCCATGTAGTTGCGGGCCAAGCATACCGGCTGCAATCGATAGACGCACGTTATCAGACTGAGAGTGTCGAGTGACACCGGGCAATGCCGGTTTGCCGCTGGCAGATAAGCAAAAGGCACCTTTCGGTGCCTTTTTGGCTTGGAACGCGGCCTTCCTGCTGGCAGAAACCTCTGTGGGAGCGAGCTTGCTCGCGATGAGGGCCCAACATTCGACATCTACGTTGAATGTTAGACCGCTATCGCGAGCAAGCTCGCTCCCACAAGGGCAGTACTGTTTTAACGGCGGCGCTTTTCCAGCGAATACACAAAGGGTGCAACGATTTCGATGGAGCCGTTGGTCAGCATGTCGGCCGGTGGCTTGGGCAGCGGTTGGGCGCGGCGGATCATTTCCAGGGTGGCCCGGTCCAGATCGGCGGTGCCCGAGGCACCTACCAGCTCAAACGACAACACATTGCCTTCGGCGTCCACGACGAAACGCAGACGGTTCATGCCTTCCTTGCCCCGCGCCTGTGCACTGGCCGGGTACTTTTTGTACTTCTGCAGGTGCGCCAGTAGCGTGCCTTGCCAGCTGGCCTTGGCCGCCAGTTGAGCCGGCGAAGGGCCCGGCGCAGGCTGGGCGGATTTCTCCGTTGGCGTCTGAGTCTGTTGCGCTTCGGCAGGTTTTTCTTCGGCCGGTTTTTCCTTCGGCGGTTCGGGTTTCTTCTCTACCGGCTTGGGCGGCTGCGGCTTGGGCTTTGGCTTGACGGGCTTGGGCACGGCAATTTCAGCTTTCGGCGCTTCGGCGAGCTTGGGTATCGGCAGTTCTTCAACCGGAGCCGGTGGCTGCGGAGGCGTGACGACCTTCGGCGGAGCAGGCGGTGGCGGGGCAGGAACCGGTGCCAGTTCGACCAGCATTGCCTGCGGGGGCAATTCGATGGGCGGACGGGCGGACCAGTTCAGCGCCAGCGCGATGGCCAGCGCGTGAACACCCAGCACTACAGCCAGGCTACCGCTGTAACGCGTCAGCTTATGGCGCGTCGTGATCATTTCTTGGCTGCCGTCTCGAGTCCGACCAGACCTACCTTCAGGTAACCGGCAGAGCGCAGGTTGTCCATCACGCTCATCAGGTCGCCGTAATCCACGCCTTTGTCAGCCTGGAAGAAGATCGTCGTGTCTTTCTTGCCCTGGGTCTTGGCGTCGAGGGTGGCGCCGAGTGCTTCGGCCTTCACTTCGTCTTCACCGAGGAACAAGCGCTGGTCAGCCTTGACGCTGAGGAACACCGGTTTCTCTGGTCGCGGTGCCGGCTTGGCAGTCGAGGCGGGCAGGTCGACCTTGATGTCCACGGTGGCCAGCGGGGCTGCCACCATGAAGATGATCAACAGCACCAACATGACGTCGATGAACGGCGTAACGTTGATTTCGTGGTTTTCGGACAGATCGTCGTCTGCCCCTTCTTTCAAATGCAGGCCCATGGCCGATTACCCCACTTTCACCATGTGCGGTTGCGAGCTGCGCTCAGGCTGGTGGTCGAGGTCGCGGCTGACCAGCAGCAGGACCTGTGCCGACGCATCGGACACTTGAGCCTTGTAACCGGCGATGGAGCGGGCAAAGACGTTGTAGATCACGACCGCAGGGATCGCTGCAACCAGGCCCAACGCGGTAGCCAGCAGGGCTTCGGCGATACCGGGGGCGACGACGGCGAGGTTGGTGGTCTGGGTCTTGGCGATGCCGATGAAGCTGTTCATGATGCCCCACACGGTACCGAACAGGCCGACGAACGGCGCGGTGGAGCCGATGGTGGCCAGCACGCCGGTGCCGCTGCTCATGTTGCGACCGCAGGCGGCGACCAGGCGCTCAAGACGGAAGCTGACGCGTTCCTTGATGCCTTCTTTCTCACGGCTGTTGACCGACAGGCGCATCTCTTCAAGGGCGTCATGTACCAGCAGGTTGGCCAGGGTGCCTTCCTTCGCCGCAGTGGCGCTGGCTTCCTTGAGGGAGGCGGATTTTTTCAGTTGGGCGATTTCACCGCGCAGACGACGCTTGGCGCCCATCAGCTCAAGACCCTTGGCGATCCAGATGGTCCAGGTGATGATCGAGGCGATGGCCAGGCCGATCATCACGATTTTCACGATGATGTCGGCATTCTTGTACATGCCCCACGGCGACAGGTCATGGGCCATGCCCAGGGTGTTGTCGGCTTCGAGGACTTCAGGGACGTCTTCACCCAACGCTTCTGCCGGTGCGGCCTGGGCAGGATCGGTCGCGACCGGAGCGGCGGCCGGGGCAGCGTGATCGGCTGGAGCCGGTGCGGTGGCGGCCGGTGTGGCTGGCGCCTGGGCATCGGCGAAAGCGGCGACTGGCGCGAGCATCAGGCTGAGGAGCAGGGCGGCCACCGCGCTCCAGGCGCGAGGTCGTTTGGTTGGCGAAGCGGAGAATTGATTGCGTGTCATGCTGGCCGGACCTGAGAGAAAAAACGGGTGATGTTCTTCCAGGCCTCGAAGGCCGAGAACAAAAGTGGGAAGGCATTATTGCAATTAATTCTTGTTAACAAAAGTAATAGCGTCTCTTTTTTTCCTGCATTGCTAGCCGCCTGTCTATTGCCGGCGCTAGTCTGTGGCTTTCCGATGGGAGTTTTCTGATGTCTGCGCCTACTGTTTTGATCGCCGGCTGCGGTGATGTCGGCAGCCGCCTGGCCACACAATTGCTGGCCGAAGGGTGGGAGGTCCATGGCCTGCGACGCGACGTTTCACGCCTGCCCAAGGGCGTCATCGGCGTGGCCGGTGACCTGTTCAACAAAGACTGCCCGGCTACCTGGCCAATCGGCGCCGTGGATTACCTGGTGTATTGCGCGGCGGCCACCGATCACGACGAAGCCGGTTACCGCGCGGCGTATGTCCAGGGCCTGGAGCATGTGCTGGAGTGGCTGGACGACTACGGGCAGATGCCCAATCGCCTGTTGTTCGTGTCCAGCAGCAGTGTCTACGGTCAGCAGAACGGCGAATGGGTCGACGAGTCTTCACCGGCCGTGGCGGCGGGCTATTCCGGGCGTGTGATGCTCGAAGCCGAGCAACTTGCCCTCAAGAGCGGTATTCCGGCGAGCATCGTGCGTCTGACTGGCATTTATGGTCCGGGCCGTGAGTGGCTACTGACTCAGGTCCGTCGGGGGTATCGCGTGGTAACTGATCCGCCGTTGTATGCCAATCGGATTCATGCCGACGATGCCGCAGGGTTGATGGCGTGCCTGCTTGAGGCGGATCGGCGTGGCGTGGCGCTGGATGATGTCTACATTGGCGTCGATGACGCGCCTGCAGCGCTGGCCGATGTGGTGGGTTGGTTGCGTGAGTATCTGGGTGTGACTGAATGGGCCGATGATGTTGGATGTTATGGCCTCATCGCGAGCAAGCTCGCTCCCACATGGGTTATGCGTAGGTCATTGCTTCTCGAGCAACCACTTGCGCTCACCCGGGGTGAACGAGGGCATCTCGTCCGCCTGCGCCGTGTTCACGGTCTGGAAAATCTCCAGCTCTTTGCCCTTGCGCGCAAAGATCCAGGCGTTGCCCTGGCCATTGAGTTGCAGCCACATGTTGTCGTTGCCACCGCTCATGGATGCGCAATCGCCGGCCAGGCACAACGCATAGCGATCGCTGCCTGGCAGGCCGGTCACCTGGCCGTCGGCCTGGAATTGAACCGTGTTGCCTTCGCCTGGGCCGTTGACGATTGTCCAGCCGCCGCCCATGTAGGCGGAATACAGCGCACGTTCGAAGCTGGCGCCCATCGGTGCGCCATCCGGTACCTGGATTTGTACGCGGTCGAAGACTTGCTCAGGCTCATTGTCGCTGGCGGACTGGCTCAGTTGCTTGCCGTCACGCTTCAGCTCACTGGCCGAGCTGCCATAAAAGTCGACTTTCCAGGCGCCGGACTCTTCACCCAGCAGCTTGCCGTCGACATTTTCAAAACCGTTGGTGTAGCGGGCCTGACCGGCCTTGGTGTTGATGTCCCATTCCAGGTTCGGGCCATAGGCCTGGAGCGCTTCACGCAGGGGGACGCCTTTGGCGGCAGCATCGATCGCCACCTGGTTGATCCAGGTGCCGCTGATGTCACGGTCGGCAGGGTTGCTGGCACATCCGCCCAGGAACAGGGCGAGCAGCGAGAGAGCAAGCGCGTTGCGCATGGGTGGAATCCTTTCAAGCATTCTTTACAGCAGAGCAGTCGGCGCAGCCCGAGGCTGCGCCGTACGCATTACTCGATGACCAGGATGGCATCCATTTCAACCTGCGAACCCTTTGGCAGGGCTGCTACGCCGATGGCGGCGCGGGCAGGGTAAGGCTGGTCGAAGTACTTGCCCATGATCTCGTTGACCTTGGCGAAGTGGCTCAGGTCGGTGAGGAAGATGTTCAGCTTGACGATGTCCTTGAACGAACCGCCAGCGGCTTCAGCCACGGCCTTGAGGTTCTCGAACACCTGGACGGTCTGGGCTTCGAAGCCTTCAACCAGTTCCATGGTTTTTGGGTCCAGGGGAATCTGACCCGACATGTAAACGGTGTTGCCAGCCTTGATCGCCTGGGAGTAAGTACCGATGGCGGCCGGGGCCTTGTCGCTGGTGATAACAGTCTTGGTCATGTAGGACTCCTTGTAATTAGGGGCTTAGGCGCGCATGCGGGTGATGCGAATCACCCCGGTCAAGGCGCGCAGTTTCTTGATCACGCGGGCCAGGTGCACGCGGTCGTGCACGCTGACCACCAACTGGACCACGCTGATGCGACCATCGCGTTCGTCCATGCTGATTTTCTCGATGTTGCCGTCGGCGGCGTTGACGCTGCTGGCCAGCAGGGCGATCAGGCCGCGTTGGTGCTCCAGCTCGACGCGCAGCTCGACGTTGAATTCGCCGGTGACATCCTTGGCCCACGAGAGCTGGATGCATTTTTCCGGGTTGTGGCGGATTTCGCTGATGTTGCGGCAGTTGTCCAGGTGCACGACCATACCTTTGCCCGCGGACAGGTGGCCGACAATCGGGTCGCCCGGGATCGGCGTGCAGCACTTGGCGTAGCTGAGCACCAGGCCTTCGGTACCGCGAATCGCCAGAGGGCCTTCTGCACTTGGCAACTGTTCGCCCTCGCCCAGCAGTCGACGGGCCACTACATAGGCCATGCGATTGCCCAGGCCGATGTCTTCGAGCAAATCTTCGATCAGTTCCAGGCGGTACTCGACCAGCATGGCCTTGACGCGCTCGGCCGGGATTTTCTCCAGCGAGCTGTCGAAGCCGTTGAGGACCTTGTTCAGCAGGCGCTCGCCGAGGCTGATGGATTCGGAGCGGCGTTGCAGCTTCAGTGCATGGCGTATGTGCGTGCGCGCCTTGCCGGTGACCACGAAGTTGAGCCAGGCCGGGTTCGGCCGCGCACCTGGGGCGCTGACGATCTCGACCGTGGAGCCGCTTTGCAGCGGTTCGGACAGCGGTGCGAGACGACGATTGATCCGGCAGGCAATGCAGCTGTTGCCCACGTCGGTGTGCACCGCGTAAGCGAAGTCGACCGCCGTGGAGCCCTTGGGCAGCTCCATGATCCGGCCTTTGGGCGTGAACACATAGACCTCGTCCGGGAACAGGTCGATCTTCACGCTTTCGATGAATTCCAGCGAGTTGCCGGCGCGTTGCTGCATTTCCAGCACGCCCTTGACCCACTGGCGGGCGCGGGCGTGAGTGCCTTTTGGCTGCTCATCGCCGCTGGATTTGTACAGCCAATGGGCGGCGATGCCGTTGTTGGCCATCTCTTCCATTTCACGGGTGCGGATCTGGATCTCGATCGGAACACCGTGCATGCCGAACAGCGTGGTGTGCAGCGACTGATAGCCGTTGGCCTTGGGGATCGCGATGTAATCCTTGAAGCGCCCCGGCAACGGCTTGTACAAATTATGTACAGCACCCAGCACGCGGTAGCAGGTATCGACCTTGTCGACGATGATCCGGAACGCATAGACGTCCATGATCTCGTTGAAGGCCCGACGCTTGCCGCGCATTTTCGTGTAGATGCCGTAGAGGTGTTTCTGGCGACCGCTGACCTCGCCCTGGATGCCATCGATGGCCAGGCAGTGGCTGAGGGATTCTTCGATCTTGTTGACGATTTCCTTGCGGTTGCCCCGGGCGCGTTTGACCGCCTGGTAGATCCGCGCGGAACGCATCGGGTGCATGGCCTTGAAGCCGAGGTCTTCGAATTCTATGCGGATGGCGTGCATGCCCAGCCGGTTGGCGATGGGCGCATAGATTTCCAGGGTTTCCTTGGCGATGCGCCGGCGTTTTTCGCCGGACAGTACTTCCAGCGTGCGCATGTTGTGCAGGCGGTCGGCCAGCTTGACCAGGATCACGCGAATGTCGCGAGCCATGGCCATGGCCATTTTCTGGAAGTTTTCGGCTTGTGCCTCGGCCTTGGTCTCGAAGTTCATCTGGGTCAGTTTGCTGACCCCATCGACCAGTTCGGCCACGGTTTCGCCGAACTGCGCTTGCAGCGCCTCTTTGGCAATACCGGTGTCTTCGATCACGTCATGCAGCATCGCGGCCATCAGGCTCTGATGGTCCATGTGCATGTCGGCAAGAATATTCGCAACCGCAAGGGGGTGCGTGACGTACGCCTCACCGCTACGGCGGCGTTGGCCATCGTGGGCTTGTTCGGCGTAGAAATACGCTCGGCGGACCAGGTTGACCTGGTCCTTGCCGAGGTAGGTCGATAAGCGATCGGCGAGGGCGTCTATGCTCGGCATGATATCTCCTGCCGTAAGCTTTTATCCCGCGCCGTGCTACGTCGACCAGGCATAGGCTTAGACGGCCTCGTTGGACTCGTCCTCGAATGCAGCAAAAAGCGGTTCATCTTCAACGATTTCGGCTTCGGCGATAGCTGCGTAGTCGATCAGGCCTTCAGCGATTTCGCGCAGGGCGACGACGGTAGGCTTGTCGTTTTCCCATGCTACTTTCGGCTCTTTGCCGCCGGTGGCCAGTTGACGGGCACGCTTGGTAGAGAGCATGACCAGCTCAAAGCGGTTATCCACGTGTTCTAGGCAGTCTTCAACGGTTACGCGGGCCATGGTCTTCCTCGTAGCAAATGCAATATGCGCGCTGCCCGGATGGGCGAGCGGACTCGACAGTTTAAAAAATCACCAGCGTTTAGGGAAGCGCTGATTTTTTGACCAAGCCCTTCAACGCGCTGCAAGTGCCAATGTAAAGCCCTTGCAGCGGTTTTGGGAAGAGCTGATTAACCGAGCAATTCAGCCAGCAATTTGCCGTGACGCTGCTGCTGACGCTTTTGAATCAGCTGATTGGCGCGGAAAATCGCCTTCAGATCGTGCAGCGCGTGGGCGAAATCGTCGTTGATGATCAGGTAGTCGTAGTCGACGTAGTGGCTCATTTCGCTGACGGCTTCGCGCATCCGGCCGTCAATGACTTCGTCACTGTCCTGGCCGCGATTGGTCAGACGCTGGTGCAGGGCCTGCAATGACGGCGGCAGAATGAAGATCGAGCGGGCCTGAGGCATCAGCTTGCGTACTTGCTCGGCACCTTGCCAGTCGATTTCCAGAATCAGGTCGTGGCCTTCGTCCAGGGTCTGCTGCAGGTGGCTTTGCGAAGTGCCGTAGAGATTGCCGAACACTTCGGCGCGCTCGAGGAAATCCCCGTGCTCGATCATCTTCACGAACTCGCTGCGTTCGACGAAGTGATAGTTCACGCCATTCACTTCACCGGGGCGCATGGCGCGGGTGGTGTGGGAGACCGAGACGCGGATCTCCGGTTTGGCGTCGGTCAGGGCCTTGACCAGACTGCTCTTGCCCGCGCCCGAAGGGGCGGAAATGATGTACAGGGTGCCGGTGCTGTGTGTCATGTCGGGGTAGCCTTACTCAATATTCTGCACTTGTTCGCGCATCTGCTCGATCAACACCTTGAGGTTGACCGCAGCCTGGGTGCTACGCGGGTCGAAGGCTTTGGAGCCCAGTGTGTTGGCTTCGCGGTTGAGTTCCTGCATCAGGAAGTCCAGGCGCCGGCCGGCGGCGCCGCCGGATTTGAGCACCCGGCGAACTTCGATGATGTGAGTGCTCAGGCGATCCAGTTCTTCGGCGACGTCGCTTTTTTGCGCGAGCATGACCATTTCCTGCTCCAGGCGCTGCGGGTCCATCTCGGCCTTCATGTCGGCGAAGCGGTCGAGGACTTTCTGGCGCTGGGTGGCGAGCATTTGCGGGACCAGTTCGCGCAAGGTCACCACGTCTTCTTCGATGGAGCTCAGGCGCTCGTTGATCAGCCGCGCCAGTTCCGCGCCTTCGCGCTCGCGGCCGGCCTTCAGTTCTTTGAGGCCCTGATTGAACAGTGCCAGCGCTTCGGCATTCAAGGCTTGCGGGTCGGTGGCGTCGCCTACCAGGACGCCGGGCCAGGCCAGGACTTCCAGCGGGTTCAGCGCGGCCGGGTTCTTGATCAGGCTGGCGATGGTCTCGGCCGCGGCGACCAGTTGCGCGGCGCGCTCCTGATCGATTTGCAGTGCTTTGCCGGTGTTTTCTTCGGTGAAGCGCAGGGTACATTCGAGCTTGCCCCGCGATACTCCCTGGCGCAGGGCCTCACGAACAGCGCCCTCGAGGTCACGGAAGGATTCCGGGAGACGCAGGTGGGGTTCCAGGTAGCGGCTGTTGACCGAGCGCAGTTCCCAGCTCAGGGTGCCCTGGACGCCGGCTTTCTCGACGCGGGCGAAGGCGGTCATGCTGTGCACCATGGAGGTACCTCGCAAGGCAGATCGGCACAGAACCGAGGTTCCGGGAATCCGATATCAATGAATTAAAGCCGACTGGCAGCAAAGGCGCAGGATTGTAGCGCAGTGGCGCGGATGCGCCCAAACACACGGTGTGACAAAGAGCGGCAGGTCTTCGCCGACGCGCGGTGCAGAGCCATCGGTCGTCGGCAGATTTTTTTAGAAGTGCCCAGTGGCGGCCGTCGGCTCTATAATGCTCCGCAGTTTTCCGTCCCCAGTACAGGTATTCCCTATGATACGTCCAAGTGGTCGCGCTGCCGATCAGCTCCGCTCGATCCGCATCACCCGCAACTACACCAAACACGCCGAGGGTTCTGTGCTGGTCGAGTTCGGTGATACCAAGGTCATCTGTACCGTCAGCGTTGAACCGGGCGTACCGCGTTTCCTGAAAGGCCAGGGCCAGGGTTGGTTGACTGCCGAGTACGGCATGCTGCCGCGTGCTACCGGCGAGCGTAACCAGCGTGAAGCCAGCCGTGGCAAGCAAGGCGGCCGCACCCTGGAAATCCAGCGTCTGATCGGTCGCTCTCTGCGCGCTGCGCTGGACATGTCCAAGCTGGGTGACGTCACTCTGTACGTCGACTGCGATGTGATCCAGGCCGATGGTGGCACCCGCACAGCGTCGATCACCGGCTCCATGGTTGCGCTGATCGATGCCTTGAAAGTCATCAAGAAGCGTGGCGGCCTGAAGGGCGGCGACCCGGTCAAGCAAATGATCGCCGCTGTTTCTGTGGGCATGTACAAGGGCGAGCCTGTGCTCGACCTCGACTACCTGGAAGACTCGGCCGCCGAGACTGACCTGAACGTGGTGATGACCAGCGCTGGCGGTTTCATCGAAATCCAGGGCACTGCCGAAGGCGCGCCGTTCCAGCCTGAAGAGCTGAACGCCATGCTGGAGCTGGCGAAGAAAGGCATGAACGAGATTTTCGAACTGCAAAAGGCCGCACTGGCCGACTGACCGGACCGCTCCAGACAAGGAGGACACCATGAGTGACGAGCAACTGCCGCTGCCCACGCCGAGCCAAGAGGTGCGTCAGTGGGCGATGTTTTGTCACCTGTCCGCCTTGCTGGGGATCTGGATTCCCTTTGGCACGATCATCGGCCCGCTGATTCTCTGGCAGATGAAGCGCGAGATGGACCCGTTCATCGATGCCCAGGGCAAGGAGGCGCTGAATTTCCAGATCACTGTCGCGATCGCCTCGGCTATCTGCTTCCTGCTGATGCTGTTGATTATCGGGTTCTTCCTGTTTGGCCTGATCGCGATCGGTGCGCTTGTGCTGACGATCATTGCCGGGGTGAAGGCCAATGAAGGGCAGCCTTATCGGTATCCGTTCACCTGGCGATTGATCAAATAATGATCAACGAAGATCCCCTGTAGGAGCGAGCCTGCTTGCGATAGCGGTCTGACAGCCACTGCATCGGTATCTGATACATCGTCATCGCGAGCAAGCTCGCTCCCACAGAAAAGCAAAAACAAGTACCCACAAAAAAGCCGACATTGCTGTCGGCTTTTTTTGTGTCTGCGAAACGACGCTTAAATGGTCAGCGTCCAGTCGTAGTCCACGATCAGCGGCGCGTGTTGCGAGAACCGCGGCTGGCGTGGTAGGCGTGCGCTACGTACGAAGCGGCGCAGGCCCGGCGTCAGCAGTTGATAGTCGAAGCGCCAACCGAGGTTGAGCATCTCCGCCTGTTCGTTATCCGGCCACCAGCTGTACTGGTCGCCTTCACGGCTGACTTCACGCAGGGCATCGACATAACCCATGTTGCCGACAATCTCGTCCATCCAGGCACGTTCAGGGGCCAGGAAGCCAGGAGATTGCTGGCTGTCGCGCCAGTTCTTGATATCCAGCTTCTGTTGCGCCACGTACAGCGAGCCACAATAAATGTACTCGCGACGTTTGCGCCGCTGTTTATCCAGATAACGGGCGAAGTCGTCCATTAGCTTGAACTTCTGGTTCAAGTCTTCATCGCCGTTCTGCCCCGAAGGGAGCAGCAAGGTCGCGATGCTGACCTTGTCGAAATCGGCTTGCAGGTAGCGCCCGTAGCGGTCGGCCGTCTCGAAACCGAGACCGCTGATGACAGCCTTCGGTTGCAACCGCGAATACAAAGCCACGCCGCCTTGGGCAGGGACTTCAGCATCGCAGGCATAAAGGAAGTAGCCATCCAGTTGGAAGGCTGGGTCATCCAGTTCAAAGGCGGAGGCACGGGTGTCCTGCAGGCAGATGACGTCGGCATTCTGTGCCTGCAGCCAACTGAGCAAACCACGCTCGACTGCAGCCTGAATACCATTGACGTTCACACTGATGATCCGCATAAATGGCCCCAAAAATCGCGTGCGTGTATGATACACGGCGTCAAGCTAATTAGCTAAATCCGTGGTATTTGGGGTTTTTTTCATGCAAGCGTATCAGCGCGATTTCATTCGTTTTGCCATCGATCGCGGCGTTTTGCGCTTCGGTGAGTTCACCCTGAAGTCTGGGCGTACCAGTCCTTACTTCTTCAACGCCGGCTTGTTCAACTCGGGTTCGGCCCTGGCGCAGTTGGGTCGTTTCTACGCCGCCGCCATTGCTGAAAGCGGCATTGCGTTCGACGTGCTGTTTGGCCCGGCCTACAAGGGCATCCCGTTGGCGGCGACCACTGCCGTGGCCCTGGCTGAACATCACAACCGTGACCTGCCGTGGTGCTTCAACCGCAAGGAAGCCAAGGCTCACGGTGAAGGTGGCAGCTTGGTCGGCGCACCGCTGACCGGCGAGGTTCTGATCATCGATGACGTGATCACTGCTGGCACCGCGATCCGTGAAGTGATGCAAATCATCGCTTCCCAGGACGGCGCCAAGGCAGCCGGCGTGCTGATTGCCCTGAACCGTCAGGAGCGTGGCAACGGCGAGTTGTCGGCGATCCAGGAAGTCGAGCGTGACTTTGGCATTCCGGTCATCAGCATTGTGTCGCTGAACCAGGTGCTGGAATTCCTGGCGGACGATCCACAACTCAAGCAGCACCTGCCAGCCGTGGAAGCCTACCGCGCGCAGTTCGGCGTCTGATGGCTTTGTGAAATACCTGTGGGAGCGAGCTTGCTCGCGATGACGGAGTGTCAGTCGACGGCTATGTTGGCTGATAAATAGCTATCGCGAGCAAGCTCGCTCCCACAGGGAAAGCGACACAAATAAAAAGACCCCGCTCAGCCAGGCCGAGCGGGGTCTTTTTGTTTGCGCGATCGCTTAGTGACGCTTGCGATTGCTGATCAGGGTGCCCACGCCGGTATCGGTGAAGATTTCCAGCAGGATCGCGTTCGGCACGCGGCCGTCGATGATCAGCGAGCTGCCCACGCCGCCCTGGACCGCTTCCAGTGCGCAACGGATCTTCGGCAGCATGCCGCCGTAGATGGTGCCGTCGGCGATCAGTTCGTCGACCTGCGCAGTGCTCAGGCCGGTCAGGACCTTGCCCGACTTGTCCATCAGGCCGGCGATGTTGGTCAGCAGCATCAGCTTCTCGGCTTTCAACGCTTCGGCGACTTTACCGGCCACCAGGTCAGCGTTGATGTTGTACGACTCGCCGTTGGCGCCGACACCGATGGGCGCTATCACCGGAATGAAATCGCCCTTGACCAGCAGGTTCAGCAGGTCGGTGTTGATCCCGACCACTTCGCCCACATGACCGATGTCGATGATTTCCGGGGTAGTCATCTCCGGGGTCTGGCGGGTAACGGTGAGCTTCTTCGCACGAATCAGCTCGGCGTCTTTACCGGTCAGGCCGATGGCGCTGCCGCCATGACGGTTGATCAGGTTGACGATGTCCTTGTTGACTTGGCCGCCGAGGACCATTTCCACCACGTCCATGGTCGCGGCGTCGGTGACGCGCATGCCGTCTACGAAATGGCTCTCGATCGACAGTCGCTTGAGCAGGTCACCGATTTGCGGGCCGCCGCCGTGAACCACCACCGGGTTGATGCCCACGGCCTTCATCAGCACGATGTCGCGGGCGAAGCCGGTTTTCAGCTCCTCGCTTTCCATCGCGTTGCCGCCGTATTTGATCACCAGTGTCTTGCCGACATATCGGCGGATGTAAGGCAGCGCTTCGGACAGGACCTTGGCGGTGTTGGCGGCGGCTTCGCGTTCGAGGGTCATTCAGGGCTCCGGGTGAATCAGAACGGTAGTTGGAGATCAGGTGCAACGCGCTTGAGCTGGATGCGGAACACATCCTTGATGCGTTGCAGTTCAGCCTCGTCATCGGCCTCGAAACGCAGCACCAGCACCGGTGTGGTGTTGGATGCGCGTACCAGGCCCCAGCCTTTGGCATAGTCGACTCGCACGCCGTCAATGGTGGTCAGGTCAGCGCCTTCGCCCCACTGCGCATCGTGCAATGCATCAATGATGCTGAATTTGCTCTCTTCGGTCACATGGATATTGATTTCCGGCGTAGAAATATCGTTCGGGAAGGTCGCGAACAGCTCTTCGGCCGAGGATTTTTCCTTGCTGAGGATCTCCAGCAAGCGTGCGGCGCTGTAGATGCCGTCATCGAAACCGAACCAGCGCTCCTTGAAGAAGATGTGCCCGCTCATTTCGCCGGCCAACAGGGCGCCGGATTGTTTCATTTTCTTTTTGATCAACGAGTGACCGGTCTTCCACATTAACGACCGGCCACCGTATTCCTTGATCAGCGGAATCAGGCGGCGGGTGCATTTGACGTCGAAGATGATCTCGGCGCCCGGGTTACGTGCCACCACGTCACGGGCAAACAGCATCAGCAGGCGGTCAGGGTAGACGATGCTGCCGGTGTTGGTCACTACGCCGACACGGTCGCCATCGCCATCGAAGGCCAGGCCGATATCGGCCTTGGTTTCCTTGACCTTGTTGATCAGGTCCACGAGGTTTTCAGGCTTGCCCGGGTCCGGGTGGTGGTTCGGGAAGTTGCCGTCCACTTCGCAGAACAGCGGGATGACTTCGCAGTTCAGCGCTTCGATCAGTTGCGGGGCGATCACGCCGGCCGCGCCGTTGCCGCAGTCGACGACCACTTTCAGGCGACGGGCCAGCTTGATGTCCTGGACGATTTCGGTGGTGTAGCGGTCGAGGATCTCGACCTGGGTGATGCTGCCCTGGCCGCTGCTCAGGTTGTTGGTCTTGAGGCGGTCGTGCAGGGCCTGGATCTGTTCGTTGGCCAGGGTGTCGCCGGCAATGACGATCTTGAAGCCGTTGTAGTTCGACGGGTTGTGGCTGCCGGTGAGCATCACGCCGGATTTGCCGGCCAATACGTTGGCGGCGTAGTAGAGCGCCGGAGTCGGGACCAGGCCGACATCACTTACGTGGCAGCCGCTGTCGGCGATGCCTTTGATCAGTTGCGCGACCAGTTCTGGGCCGGACAGACGGCCATCGCGACCGACGGACACGTTTGGCTCGCCCTGGGCCAGGCTTTGGGAGCCGACGGCGCGGCCGATCCAGTAAGCGGTTTCGGCGTTCAGGAATTCCGGGACGGTGCCGCGGATGTCGTAAGCGCGAAAGATACTGTCAGGGAACTTGGGTGCGACTTTGGCCGGGGTGTTCATCTGTGGAAATGCTCCATCTCGAAAGTGGCTGGACAGGCCGCCGATTCTTCGGCGGCAGGTTCAAACTGAAGGGTATGACGGCGTTTTCCACAGAGAGTTCGTGGTGTGAAATGGCCATGACGGCCCTGGCGGCAAGGGTTTGACCGGGCAATGCCTTGATTTCCGGAGCTAAACCTTGCAGATGACAATTTGAATTTTGTGGCGAGGGAGCCAGATCCCCCACCACAGAAGAGCGTGACCGGATCAACGGGTACCGGTATGGCCGAAACCGCCAGTGCCGCGCTCGGTTTCTACAAACTCTTCAACCATCTCGAAGTGAGCCTGCACCACCGGCACCAGCACCAGTTGTGCCAGACGCTCGCCGACCGGCATGGTGAATTCGGTCTGGCCACGGTTCCAGCAGGAGACCATTAATGGGCCCTGGTAGTCGGAGTCGATCAGCCCCACCAGGTTGCCCAGCACGATGCCGTGCTTATGGCCCATCCCCGAGCGCGGCAGAATCAGCGCCGCCAGGTTCGGGTCACCGATGTAGACCGACAGGCCGGTAGGGATCAGCACGGTTTCACCCGGCTTGATCACGGTGTCCTGTTCCAGCATGGCGCGCAGGTCGAGGCCGGCAGAGCCCGGTGTGGCGTATTGCGGCAGCGGGAATTCGGTACCGATGCGGGGGTCGAGGATCTTGGCTTGCAAAGCGTGCATGTAAATTAAACCTGGTTCAGACGTTCGGCGATAAAAGTGATCAGCTGGCGAGCAATCTTGCTCTTGCTGGTCTGGGCGAAAAGTGTGGCGTGAAGCTCGCGGTCGATGACGCTGCAGGCGTTTTCTTCGCTGTTGAAGCCAATGCTCGGGTTGGCGACGTCGTTGGCGACGATCAAATCTAGGTTCTTGTCTTTCAACTTGCGCGCAGCGTAATCGAGCAGGTGTTCGGTCTCGGCGGCGAAACCGACACTGAACGGGCGGTCGGGGCGGGTGGCGATGGTGGCCAGGATGTCCGGGTTACGCACCATCTGTAGCAACAAGCCGTCGCCGTTCGTAGGATCTTTCTTCAGTTTTTGTGGGGCAACGACTTCCGGGCGGTAGTCCGCGACTGCTGCCGAGGCGATGAACAGATCGCAAGGGATCGCTGCTTCACAGGCGGCCAGCATGTCGCGGGCGCTGACCACATCGATGCGGGTGACGCGATCGGGGGTCTGCAGGTGCACGGGGCCGGTGATCAGGGTTACGCGGGCACCGGCTTCCACGGCGGCTTCGGCCAGGGCAAAGCCCATTTTCCCGGAGCTGTGGTTGGTGATGTAGCGCACCGGGTCGATGTTTTCCTGGGTCGGGCCGGCCGTGATCAGTACGTGCTTGCCGGTCAGCGCCTGACGCTGGAAGCAGTCGGCGGCGCACTGGGCCAGTTCAATGGCTTCGAGCATGCGTCCCAGGCCGACGTCGCCGCAGGCCTGGCTGCCGGAGGCCGGGCCGAAGACCTTGATGTCGCGGCTTTCGAGGGTTTGCAGGTTGGCCTGGGTCGCCGGATCGCGCCACATGGCCTGGTTCATCGCCGGAGCCACGGAGACTACCGCGTCAGTGGCCAATACCAGCGTGGTCAGCAGGTCATCGGCAATGCCTTGGGCCAGACGGGCGATCAGGTCCGCCGTGGCGGGGGCGATCAGTACCAGATCGGCCCATTTAGCCAGTTCGATGTGGCCCATGGCCGCTTCGGCCGCCGGGTCCAGCAGGTCCAGGTGGACCGGGTGCCCGGACAGGGCCTGCATGGTCAGCGGGGTGATGAACTCTGCGCCGCCACGGGTCATGACCACGCGCACTTCGGCGCCCTGATCGATCAGACGGCGAACCAGGTCGGCGCTTTTGTAGGCAGCGATACCGCCGCCGACGCCCAGAACAATGCGTTTCCGATACAGCCGCTGCATAGGCCTGCCTTTCAATTCGTTGGTGACATACGTGGCGAAACCCCCTCCCCAGGGTGAATTCGCCCGCAAAAAAGATGGGCTACGATATCACAGCGACCGCTACGGAACAGCGGTGCCCACAGACAGGGAGGTGCTATGAGTATTCGCGATTGGCCGGCGGCGGAACGGCCACGGGAGAAGTTGCTTGAGCAGGGTTCGGAGAGTCTTTCCGATGCCGAGTTGCTGGCTATCTTTCTACGAACCGGCGTGGCCGGAAAAAGTGCGGTGGACCTGGCGCGACATCTACTGAGTCAATTTGGCAGTCTGCGTTCGTTGTTGGAAGCCGATCTCAAAACGTTCAGTGGGCACTTGGGGCTGGGGCCGGCAAAATTCGCGCAGTTACAGGCAGTACTGGAAATGGGCCGACGCCATCTGGCCGAACGTTTGCGTCATAGATCGGTGCTGGAAAATCCGCAGGCAGTACGTGAGTACCTCAAATCGATGCTGCGCCACGAGCCTCATGAAGTATTCGGTTGCCTGTTTCTGGACTCCAGGCATCAGGTGCTCACGTTTGAGGTGCTGTTCCGCGGTTCTATCGACAACACCAGCGTTCACCCTCGCCAAGTCGTCAAACGGGCCTTGGCCCACAACGCAGCGGCATTGATCCTCTGCCACAACCATCCTTCGGGTAACACCGACCCCAGTCAATCCGACCGGGTGCTGACCAAGCGCCTGCAAAAGGCGCTGGAGTTGATTGACGTGCGGGTGCTTGACCATTTCATCATCGGCGACGGCGATCCGTTGTCGATGGCTGAGTATGGGTGGATGTAGGAGGGACTGGCGTTAAGTAGAGTCCATGTGGGAGCGGGGCCCGCTCCCACAGGTTTTGCGTTTGAAGTGGACTACTTGAAGTTCACCTTCGAGTAGTCCTGCCGACCGAACGGGCTGACCGAGTACCCCTCGACATCCTTGCGCGTCAATGCGAACGCGGTCGGATGGGCAAGAGGCAACCACAGCGCCTGTTGCTGGATCTGCGCCTGGGCCTGTTCGTAGAGCTTGCTGCGCACACCTTGCTCGCCGGTGGTCTTGCCAGCGCTGATCAACTTGTCCAGATCCTGATTGCAGTAGCGGGCGAAGTTGGTGCCGGACTTGACCGCCGCGCAGGAAAACTGCGGCGTAAGGAAGTTGTCCGGGTCGCCGTTGTCTCCGGCCCAACCCATGAACAGCAAGTCGTGCTCACCGGCCTTGGCGCGGCGGATCAATTCGCCCCATTCGATCACGCGGATTTCGGCCTGAATGCCGATTTCCGCGAGGTCAGACTGCAGCAGTTGAGCGCCAAGGCTTGGGTTGGGGTTAAGCAGGCTGCCGGAAGGGCGGGTCCAGATGGTGGTCTGGAAGCCGTCCTTGAGTCCGGCCTTGGCCATCAAGGCTTTGGCCTTCGCGATGTCGTGAGGGTAACCCGGCAGGTTTTTCGCGTAGCTCCAGGTGTTGGGTGGGTACGGACCGTTGGCCGCCTCGGCGGTGTCTTCGAACACGGCTTTGACATAGCTGGCCTTGTCGAAGGCAAGGTTGATGGCCTGACGCACTTCTGGCTTGTCCAGCGGCGGATGCTGGCTGTTGATGCCGACGAATGCGGTCATGAACGCGTCAGTCTTTTCGACTTTCAGGGCCGGCTCTTTCAGCGCTTCCTGTACGTCCAGAGGCTTGGGCGACAGGGCGATCTGGCATTCGTTACGGCGTAATTTCTGCAGGCGCACGTTGGCATCTGGCGTGATGGCGAAGATCAGCGGGTCTACAGAAGGTTTGCCGCCGAAGTATTCGGGGTTGGCTTTGTAGCGAACCGAGGCGTCCTTCTGGAAGCGAGTAAATACGAACGGCCCCGTGCCGATCGGCTGGCTGTTGAGCTTCTCAGGCGTGCCGGCCTTCATCAGTTTGTCGGCGTACTCGGCCGAATAGATCGAGGCGAAGCCCATGGTCAGGGTCGCCAGGAAGGTCGAATCCGGGTGGTCGAGGGTGAAGCGCACGGTTTGTGGGTCAAGGGCGTCGATTTTCTTGATCAGTGCAGGCAACTGCATCGATTGCGCATGCGGGAAGCCGCTCTGGGCGACTTTGTGCCACGCATTGGCCGGGTCGAGCATGCGGTCGAAGCTGAAAATCACGTCCTCGGCGCTCAGGTCACGCGTTGGGGTGAAGTACTCCGTGCGATGGAATTTCACCTGTGGGTGCAACTTGAAGACGTAGGTCAGGCCGTCGGGGCTGACTTCCCAGCTGTCGGCGAGGCTGGCGACCACTTTGCCACTGGCCGTGTCGAAGTCCACCAGGCTGTTCATCAGCACATCGGCCGAGGCGTTGGTGGTGGTCAGCGAGTTGTACTGCACCACGTCGAACCCTTCAGGGCTGGCCTCGGTGCAGACACTCAGGGCGGCGGCAAAGGCTTGTGGACTCAGCAGAAGCGGGGCGAGCAACAGCGGTAGGACAGCGAGGCGCATGGTCGGCTTCCTTTACAGATCGAAGGCCCATCTGCAAGTGCAGTCTGGAAAAGGCTTACCCTAGTGGGCTCTTTTGCAAATGACTATCCCCTTTTTCATTTTGAGAGGACTATAGGCGACTGATTTTGCTGTGCAGCGGTTGAGCAAAACCCCAGGTTGGCTCGATGAGCGATTCTCTGCGACGAGCGGTCGCCATCGACGATAGCCTTTGTCCAAGGCGCTCGGAGCCCGGAAAGCGGGGTTTTTGTGAATTCTACGCACACTGAATGTTGTTGCTCTCCAGTCTTTCTGGTATAAAGCAGCGCTCTTTTCTAGGGGCCCGGTTCCTTCACTGTAGGTGTAGCCGGTAAGACCTCTAAAGAAACGCGGCGCCTGGCGCCAAATGACTGAGAGATTAAGCGGCCAACCCATGCCGGGTTGGGCATGTGGTTTTAGAGGGCTGAGGCATGTCTAGAGTATGTCAAGTTACCGGTAAGGGTCCGGTAACCGGGAATAACATTTCCCACGCAAACAACAAAACCCGTCGTCGTTTCCTGCCGAACCTGCAGCATCACCGCTTCTGGGTTGAAGAAGAGAAACGTTTTGTGCGTCTGCGCGTATCTGCCAAAGGCATGCGTATCATCGACAAGCGTGGCATCACTGTCGTGCTGGCCGAACTTCGCCGCGATGGCAAGGTTTAAGGGAGCTAATCATGCGTGAATTGATTCGTTTGATTTCGAGCGCCGGTACTGGTCACTTCTACACTACCGACAAGAACAAGCGTACTACCCCGGACAAAATCGAGATCAAGAAATATGATCCGGTTGTTCGCAAGCACGTGATCTACAAAGAAGGCAAAATCAAGTAATTGATTTTTCCCTCTTACGAAAAAGGCCCGTATCGCGAGATACGGGCCTTTTTTGTTGCGCGGGAATCAGGTTGTTCCGTCAGCGCCGAAACGAATCAGCCACAGTTGATGCTGACGATGATTCTGTCGGCATTGGTATGCAGGTTGATGCGTCGTGGGCGCAGGTCCCAGCTCGAAGGGTACTTCGGTCCAGTAGCTCGCACTGGCGCGCCGTTGGCCAAGGCGCGAACCTCTTCAAGCAGTTGCGGGGTGCATTTCTGGCCGATGGTGTATTGGGCGATGGCGAGATCGCATTGATCGGGTAAGACTGGCATGTTGCCTCCTTGCATGACTGTTGGTTGGGGCGCCCACGTCGCCGGGTGGCTGCACGTCCTGTGCGTTACCGTCCCGACGATGAAATACGTGGCACCTGTCAGCAAGTCTTACCCGGCGTCGCTGTCCTGGGCCAGCGGCAGGATGTCAGCGACTGTTTCGATGTGGGTTCAAGCCTTCTGTTCAAACGCCACGTAGATCTTGCGGCACGGCTCCAGCACTTCCCAGGTGCCCTTGAAGCCGGCAGGGATCACGAAGCGGTCGCCTGCGCGCAGGGTCTTGGCATTGCCCTCGCTGTCACGCAGCACCGAAACCCCCTGTTGGATCTCGCAGTATTCGTGCTCGGTGAAGTTCACCGTCCACTGCCCGACTTCACTTTCCCACACGCCAGCGTTCAACTGACCACAAGGGCTGTTGTAGTGGTTATAAACCGCTTGCTCCGGGTCGCCCTTGAGCACTTTGGCTGCGTCTGGGCGGTAGCGTTCGGCGGCGGTGGTGGCCTGGCTGAAGTCGACGACGTTCTGGATGTTCATTGTTGTTATCCCCGTGATTACGTAGAAAGGCTCAAAGTCTATGTTTATTAAAATGAACATCGCAAGGCCGTTTGCCGGCGTTTTGTCAAATATATTGAAACTTCATGTGCGGCTGGTTTAGGGTGGTGGATGCCTTGGGCCGAAAAGCAGGCTGGCCGGGCAGAATTCCTGACAGCGCCCGCGAAGAACGCGGGTGTCGTATCAATAAGAGGAGGACACTCGCATGACCACCCTGACCCGTGCCGACTGGGAACAACGTGCCCGCGACCTGAAAATCGAAGGCCGCGCCTATATCAATGGCGAATACACCGCCGCCGTTTCCGGCGAGACCTTCGAGTGCATCAGCCCGGTCGATGGCCGTCTGCTGGGCAGGATTGCCAGCTGTGACGCCGCCGATGCCCAGCGCGCTGTGGAAAACGCTCGCACCACCTTCAATTCCGGTGTCTGGTCGCGCCTGGCGCCGACCAAGCGCAAATCCACCATGATCCGTTTCGCCGGCCTGCTGAAACAGCACGCCGAAGAGTTGGCCCTGCTTGAAACCCTGGACATGGGCAAGCCGATCAGCGATTCCCTGTACATCGACGTTCCCGGCGCGGCGCAAGCCCTGAGCTGGAGCGGCGAAGCCATCGACAAGATCTACGACGAAGTGGCAGCCACCCCGCACGACCAGTTGGGTCTGGTGACCCGTGAGCCGGTGGGTGTTGTTGGCGCCATCGTGCCGTGGAACTTCCCGCTGATGATGGCGTGCTGGAAACTCGGTCCTGCGCTGTCCACCGGTAACTCGGTGATCCTCAAGCCGTCCGAAAAATCCCCGCTGACCGCCATCCGCATCGCTGAACTGGCTGTCGAAGCCGGTATCCCGAAAGGCGTGCTGAACGTGCTGCCGGGTTATGGCCACACCGTCGGCAAGGCCCTGGCCCTGCACAACGACGTCGACACCCTGGTGTTCACCGGTTCGACCAAGATCGCCAAGCAACTGCTGATCTACTCCGGCGAGTCGAACATGAAGCGCGTCTGGCTCGAAGCCGGCGGCAAGAGCCCGAACATCGTGTTCGCCGATGCGCCGAACCTGCAAGACGCTGCCGAAGCCGCAGCTGGCGCCATCGCCTTCAACCAGGGCGAAGTCTGCACCGCTGGTTCGCGCCTGCTGGTGGAGCGTTCGATCAAGGACAAATTCCTGCCGCTAGTGATCGAGGCCCTGAAAACCTGGAAGCCGGGCAATCCGCTGGACCCGGCGACCAACGTTGGTGCACTGGTCGATACCCAGCAAATGAACACCGTGCTGTCCTACATCGAATCCGGTCATGCCGACGGCGCCAAGCTGGTGGCCGGTGGCAAGCGTACGCTCCAGGAAACTGGCGGCACTTACGTTGAACCGACGATTTTCGATGGTGTGAGCAACGCGATGAAAATCGCCCAGGAAGAAATCTTCGGACCAGTGCTGTCGGTCATCGCTTTCGACAGCGCAGAAGAAGCCATCGCGATCGCCAACGACACACCGTACGGCCTGGCCGCTGCGGTCTGGACTGCCGACATCTCCAAGGCTCACCTCACCGCTCGCGCACTGCGTGCCGGTAGCGTGTGGGTCAACCAGTACGATGGCGGCGACATGACCGCTCCGTTCGGTGGCTTCAAGCAGTCCGGCAACGGTCGCGACAAGTCGCTGCACGCGTTCGACAAATACACCGAGCTGAAGGCGACCTGGATCAAGTTGTAAGTCAGTGACGGAGGCCTGTTGAGTACCAGGCCTCCCGAACGACACAGTTCCCTTGTGGGAGCGAGCTTGCTCGCGATAGCGGTGTAACAGTCGACTTCAATGTTGAATGTTGTACCGCTATCGCGAGCAAGCTCGCTCCCACATTGTTTTGTGTTGTACATAAAATATCCACAGGAGCGTGGAACATGCGTTGGGCGACTTATTTCGCCGTTTTGGCATCTGTCCTGAGTGTCGGCCTGGCCTTGGGTGTCAGCATGCCGCTGGTGTCGTTTCGCCTGGAAAGCTGGGGCTACGGCTCGTTTGCCATTGGCGTGATGGCGGCGATGCCGGCCATCGGCGTCCTGCTGGGGGCGAAAATCTCCAGCCATCTGGCGGCGCGATTCGGCACGGCCAATCTGATGCGCCTGTGCCTGTGGGCCGGGGCGGTTTCGATCGGTTTGTTGGCGTTGTTGCCGAGCTATCCGATCTGGCTGGTCTTGCGGTTGATGATCGGGGTGATCCTGACCCTGGTATTCATCATCGGTGAAAGCTGGATCAATCAACTGGTGGTCGAGCAATGGCGCGGGCGGCTGGTGGCGCTGTATGGCAGCAGCTACGCATTGAGTCAGCTGGCCGGGCCGGTGTTGCTGGGCTTCCTTGGCACCGAGCACGATTATGGCTTTTGGGTGGGTGTCGGTTTGTTGATGGCAGCTCCGTTTCTGTTGCTGGGGCGCAGTGGTGCGCCGAGCAGCGAGGCCAGCAGCGTGACCCTGCGTGATTTGCTTCAGTTCTGTCGTGGCCTGCCGGCGATTGCCTGGGCGGTGTCGCTGTTCGCCGCGTTCGAGGCGATGATTCTGACGTTGTTGCCGGTCTATTGCCTGCGCCAGGGCTTCACCACGGAGATCGCCCTGGCGATGGTCAGTACGGTGGTGGTCGGCGATGCGGTGCTGCAATTGCCGATTGGTGCGTTGGCCGATCGCTTGTCACGCCGGGCGTTGTTTACCGGTTGCGCAGTCGTCTTGCTGTTGTCGAGCCTGGCGATTCCGATGCTGATCGACACGCTGCTGATCTGGCCGCTGTGGGTCTTGTTTGGCGCCAGTGCCGGCGGCTTGTTCACCTTGTCGTTGATCCTGATCGGCGAGCGTTATCGCGACGACGCACTGGTGCGGGCCAACGCGCATATTGCACAGCTGTGGGGGATTGGTTGTCTGATCGGGCCGCTGCTGGCGGGTGCCGGCAGCCAGTGGATCAACGGTCATGCGTTGCCGTTGTTGATGGCGGTGGGGGCCTTGGGCGTGTTGATTGTGGTGTCGCGGCAAGGGGCGTTTGGTGCGCTTGCCGATCCGGCCTAGAGCATTTTCTCCAGCCCGACCGTATTGCTCATCCACGCATTGAAACGCCGCCACCAACTCCCAGGCTCCTTGGTCAGGGTGTGCATTTTGCCGTCGTCTTCGGTGGTCCAGACGATCTGGTCGTTTTCCAGCTCCACCTGATAACTCAGGGCCGGTGCCATGCCCTGTAACGCCAGTTCGCGGACACGAGTGGCCAGCTCCGGGCTGTCCACCAGCACGCCGACTTCGGTGTTCCACAGCACTGAGCGCGGATCGAAATTGAACGAGCCGATAAAGGATTTCTGCTGGTCGAAGATCATCGCCTTGCTGTGCAGGCTGGAGTCAGAGCCGCGATAGGAACTGCTGGAAAACAGATGCGGCCCACTACCGCTACTGCCTTCCTCGCCGGGTTGGCGACGCAGTTCGTACAGCTTCACGCCGTGCTCCAGCAGCGCCCTGCGATAGGGCGCGTAACCACCGTGTACCGCGGGAACGTCCGTGGCTTCCAGTGAATTGGTCAGCAAACTCACCGAAACGCCGGCATCGGCGCGCCCGGTCAGGTACACCAGTCCCGGCTGGCCGGGCACGAAGTAGGCCGAGATCATGATCAGCTCTTTGCTGACGTTACTGAGTTCAGGTGCGAGTTGCGTGGTCAGCAGCAACTGCGGATCGGGCTCGCCCTTGGCCAGTACCTTGCTCGGCGCATCCCACAATGCCTTGTTCCAGGCCCAGATCAGCTCGCGGCGCCAGATGTCCAGGCGTGGGTGGGTGGTGAAGGTCATCAAGTGCTTGTAGAGCGCGTGATTCTGTTTGCGCGTTTCCGTCAGGGACTCTTCCAGTCGGGCCCGGGTGTTTTCCAGGTCCTGGGGTGTGGGTTTGCTCGACAGGAATTCGTCGATCGGCTTGCTCAGGGCGCTGTTCCAGTACTGGTCGAAACTATGCCCGAGTTGCTCGGCAACCGGACCGACACTGAGCATGTCGATGTCAGTGAAATTCATGTTGGGCCCGGCATCGTAATACTCGTCCCCCAGATTTCTCCCGCCGACGATGGCCATGCTGTTGTCCGCCAGCCACAACTTGTTATGCATGCGTCGATGCTGTTGCGACAGACTGAACAGCCGGCCCACGGTGCGCGTCACCCCCGTACTGCGGCCCAGGTTCAGCGGGTTGAACACGCGGATCTGGATGTTCGGATGCGCGGCGAGGGTAGCGATGACCCGGTCCAGGCCGTCGCTGGCCGTGTCGTCGAGCAGTACCCGCACCCGCACGCCCCGGTCAGCGGCTTTTAGCAATTCCTGGATCAACATGCGCGTGCTGATGCCGTCATGCACGATGTAGTACTGCAAGTCGAGGCTGCTTTGGGCGTTACGGATCAGTTCGGCGCGGGCGGTGAAGGCCTCGGTGCTGTCCGATAGCAGGCGAAAGCCCGATTGCCCCTTGTAAGGTGCGGCCTGCGCCTGGACCGAGCGGCCGAATGCGGAGTCTGAAGCCGGTAACGCCTGGCTCGGCACACGCTGTACATCGAAGCTGGAGCAGCCGCCCAGGAACGTGGCGAGCAGCAGAAGAGCAAGCAGGGGCTGTCTGACTCTCACGTAGGATCGTTCCGTTTGGCGGCGCAGATGGGCATATGGACGCTGATTCCCGAATAAAAGTCAGTCGCTCAGCTGATCGGTTTCCGCCAGCAGTTTGATCGCTGTCGCACCGACCTTGCGCACCGCGTCTTCGATCTGCGGTGTTGGCTTGGCAGCGTAGTTCATGCGCAGGCAATTGCGGTACTTGCCGGAGGCGGAAAAGATGCTGCCCACGGCAATCTGTACGCCCTGGTCGTGCAGTGCACGATTCAGTTTCAGGGTGTCGAAGCTGTCCGGCAATTCCACCCACAGCATGAAGCTGCCTTGCGGACGACTGGCGCGGGTGCCGGCCGGGAAGTAGCGGGTCACCCAATCAATCATCAGGTCGCGATTGCGCTGGTATTGCGTGCGCATCCGCCGCAAATGCGGTTCGAAGTGCCCGCCCTTGAGGAATTCGGCGATGGCGATCTGCGGTTGTGGCGCGGTGGAACCCGTGCTGATGTATTTCATGTGCAGCACCCGTTCCAGATAGCGGCCGGGCGCGACCCAGCCGATACGCAGGCCCGGTGCCAGGGTCTTGGAAAACGAGCTGCACAACAGGACGCGACCGTCCTCGTCGAAGGACTTGATCGTGCGCGGGCGTGGATAGGTGTAAGCCAGTTCGCCATACACATCGTCCTCGATGATCGCCACGTCAAACCGTTGCGCAAGCGTCAACAACGCGCGTTTGCGCGACTCTGGCATGATGTAGCCCAACGGGTTGTTGCAGTTGGGGGTCAACTGTATGACCTTGATCGGCCACTGTTCCAGGGCCAGTTCCAGCGCCTCCAGGCTGATGCCGGTCAGCGGATCGGTGGGGATTTCCAGGGCTTTCATGCCCAGGCCCTTGAGGGTCTGCATTGCGCCGTGAAAGCTCGGCGAGTCCACCGCGACAATGTCCCCCGGCTCGCAGATCGCGCGAATGCTGGTGGACAGCGCTTCATGGCATCCAGTGGTGACCACCAGTTCGCTGGCGCTCAACTGGCAGCCGGAATCGAGCATCAGGCGAGCAATTTGTTCGCGCAGTTCGAGGTTGCCGTGGATGTTGTCGTAATACAGACCGGGCATGTCCTGCCGCCGGCTGATTCGCGCCAGGTCACGCAGCAATGGCTTCATGGTCGGGCTGGTGATGTCCGGCATACCGCGGCCCAGTTGCACCACGTCTTTGCGTGGGACCGCGCGAATCAGTTCCAGCACCTGATCCCATTGGGAAATGTCCACCGGGCGCTGCGCCGGTCGACCGACCGCCGGCAAATCCGGCAATTCGCGACTGGCGGGAACGAAGTAGCCGGATTTTGGCCGTGGCGTGGCCAGCCCGCTGTCTTCCAGCACCCGATAGGCTTGCTGCACCGTGCTCAGGCTGACGCCGTGCTCGACGCTCAGCGCCCGTACCGAGGGCAGCCGGTCACCGGGGCGATAGAAGCCCTGTTCGATACGTGTGCCGAGCAACTCGGCGAGGTTGACGTAAAGGGTCATGGTGCAGCCTCGATAGGGGTGATTCGGTTAACCAGTACAGATCAGGCGAAAAATCAGGATTCAGTAGCGGAATCGGCAAAACTGTATTGATTTAATACAGGTGCTTTGAATCTGTAATGCTTTTGCGCGCCCACGCATCATGGAACCTCTGGCTACCCAAGTAAACAGGAGCATCCAAGATGAACGGTTTGAGCGATGTGCGGCTGACGTTACACAGTCAGGAACTGGCGACCGGGCAGAACAACGGCACGCGGGAGGCGGGCATGCACAATGCGTCGTCCGGCCTGAGTCGCTGGGACCGGTTCTGGCGTCGCCTGCACACGCGCAAGGCCTTGCTGGCCCTGACGGCCGACCAGCTCAAGGATATCGGGCTGACGCGGGAGCAGGCGCGGGAGGAGGGGCTGAAGCCTTTCTGGAGGATCTGAGTTTTGCAGAGTTCTTCAGGGCCTCATCGCGAGCAAGCTCGCTCCCACAAGGAACGGCGGTGAACACAAATCTTGTGAACACCATCATTCCCTGTGGGAGCGAGCTTGCTCGCGATAGCGTCGGCAAAGACGCAGGGAATCTTTCAGACCAACTCTTTAAGCCGATGCCACAACATCCCCAACGCCAGCAACGGCGAACGCAAATGCTTGCCGCCGGGGAAGGTGATGTGCGGCACCTGGGCAAACAAATCAAAACCACCACTGTGCTGCCCGCTGATGGCTTCGGCCAGCAGCTTGCCGGCCAGGTGCGTAGCATTCACGCCATGACCAGAATAGGCCTGGGCGTAGTACACGTTCGGCTGGTCCTTGAGTCGCCCGATCTGCGGCAGGCGGTTGGCGCCGATGCCGATCATGCCGCCCCATTGGTAATCGATCTTCGCTCCAGACAGTTGCGGAAAGACTTCCAGCATTTTCGGACGCATGTACGCGGCGATGTCTTTCGGGTCGCGGCCCGAGTAATGGCAGGCGCCGCCAAACAGCAGGCGCCGGTCCGCCGAGAGCCGGTAGTAGTCCAGCGCCACCCGCTGGTCACAGACCGCCATGTTCTGCGGTAGCAGGGCGTGAGCCAGTTCTTCGCTCAACGGTTCGGTGGCAATGATGTAGCTGCCGGCGGGCAGGACTTTGCCGCTGAGCTCCGGGTTGAGGTTATTGAGGTAGGCATTGCAACCCAGCACCAGGGTTTTGGCGCGCACCAAGCCCTCGGCTGCATGGACCTTGACCTCGGGGCCATAGTCGATGCGGGTCACGGCCGAGTGCTCGAACAGTCGGACCCCCAGTCGTTGTGCCGCTGCAGCTTCGCCCAAGGCCAGGTTCAGTGGATGCAGGTGTCCTGAGCCCATGTCGATCAGGCCGCCGACGTAACGCGTGGAGCCGACCACGGTGTGCATCTCGTTGGCTTGCAACAAACGGGTTTCGTAGCGGTAGCCGAGGTTGCGCAGTTCTTCGGCGTCCTCGGCGAAGCCTTCAAGGTCGCGGGGCTTGTTGGCGAGGTCGCAGTAACCCCAGGTCAGGTCGCAGGGGATCTGGAAGCGCTCGACCCGTTGCCGGACGATTTCCACGGCTTCCAGGCCCATGAGTTTCATTTGCCGCACGCCCTCGGCACCGATGACGTTGGTGAACTGATCGAGGCCGTGGCCGACGCCGCGAATCAGCTGCCCGCCATTGCGTCCACTGGCGCCCCAGCCGATTCTATGGGCTTCAAGCAACACCACGCTGAGGCCGCGTTCGGCCAGCTCAAGCGCCGTGTTCAACCCAGAAAACCCGCCGCCCACCACGCAGACATCGGCCAGCACCTCGCCTTTGAGCGCAGGAAGTTCGGGCTGCGGCAGGCTGCTGGCGGCGTAGTAGGACGCGGCATGGTTCAGGGCAGGCTGTTGAGCACGGGCATTCATCTGCGTGTTCCTGATGCTTGCGTTTGGAAAACCTGACGGAGCATAAGCCGGACCTTCCCGAACGGGCAACATTGGTCGGCTGGTGCTGTCTGGATCGGTGCTTTTGCGTCAGAATCGCGCTCTATTCCGCTATCGGTCACCGTTTCAATGAGCTGCAACAGCCAGACAATCCGCACATTGCGACAACAGATTCCCTCGTTCGAGTGCGTTCCCGGCTGCCATGACTGCTGCGGGCCGGTGACCACCTCGCCCGAAGAAATGTCGCGTCTGCCGCGCAAGACCCGCGCCGAGCAGGATGCCGCCATGGAAGAGCTCAATTGCGTGCATCTGGGGCCGAATGGTTGCACGGTGTATGACGAGCGGCCGCTGATCTGCCGGTTGTTCGGCACCACCAAGACCTTGCCGTGCCCGAATGGCCGCGGGCCGGTGGAATTGATTCATCCGCGGGTGGAGAAGCAGGTGTTCGAGTACATGGCCAGCACTCGGCAGGTGTTGGTTTAAAAGATCTTCAATCCGGAATCGGCAAGGTCAGGCTCTCTTTCACCTCTTCCATCACGATATAGCTCTTGGACTCGCGCACGTGGGGCAGCTTGAGCAGGATGTCGCCCAGCAACTTGCGGTACGAAGCCATCTCGGAAATCCGCGCCTTCACCAGGTAGTCGAAATCCCCTGACACCAGGTGACACTCCAGCACATGGGGCAATTTCAGCACCGCACGTCGGAACTCTTCGAAAGTATCGCCGGATTTGTAGTCCAGGCTGATCTCGACGAATACCAGCAGACTACCCTTCAGGTGCTGCGGATTGAGCCTGGCGTTGTAGCCCATGATGATCCCTTCGCGCTCCAGACGCCGGACCCGCTCAGTACAGGGCGTGGTCGAGAGCCCGACCTTTTCCCCAAGCTCCGTAAAGGAAATCCGCCCGTCCGCTTGCAGGATCCGCAGGATGTTGCGGTCGATCTTGTCCAGCTCACGTTTGGTCTGAGTGTTGGTACGCATAGGGGATGCGCCTCCGTGAAAAGGGTTTTTGCCGAGAATTGTCGCCAAATATAAGCGCTTATATAGTGAAAAGCACTGGCAAATCTTTTTTACACTGCGCGCATCTGAAGCTCTGAATAACAAACGTCAGCGGTTAGCCGCGATGAGGGATTTGAAAATGCGCGTCATGGTCTTGGGTAGCGGCGTCATCGGTACCACCAGTGCTTATTATCTGGCCCGTGCCGGGTTCGAAGTGGTGGTGGTCGACCGGCAGCCGGCTGCTGCCATGGAGACCAGTTTCGCCAACGCCGGACAGGTCTCGCCGGGTTATGCCTCGCCGTGGGCCGCGCCGGGCGTGCCGCTCAAGGCCATCAAGTGGCTGTTGCAGCGTCACGCGCCTCTGGCAATCAAGGCCACAGCCGACATCGACCAGTACTTGTGGATGGCACAGATGCTGCGCAACTGCACCGCCAGCCGTTACGCGGTGAACAAGGAGCGCATGGTTCGTCTGTCCGAGTACAGCCGTGACTGCCTCGATGAACTGCGTGCCGAGACTGGCATCGCCTACGAAGGCCGCAGCCTCGGTACCACCCAACTGTTCCGCACCCAGGCCCAGCTCGACGGCGCCGCGAAAGACATCGCCGTGCTGAAAGAGTCCGGCGTGCCGTTCGAACTGCTCGACCGTGAAGGCATTGCCCGCGTTGAGCCAGCGCTGGCCAGCGTCACGGACATCCTCGCCGGTGCCCTGCGCCTGCCGAACGACCAGACTGGCGACTGCCAGATGTTCACCACCAAGCTCGCCGAGATGGCTGCGAACCTAGGTGTGCAATTCCGTTTCGGCCAGGACATTCAGCGCCTCGACTTCGCTGGTGACCGGATCAACGGCGTGTGGATCGACGGCAAGCTGGAAACCGCCGACCGCTACGTGCTGGCACTCGGCAGCTACTCGCCGCAGCTGCTCAAGCCGCTGGGGATCAAGGCGCCGGTGTACCCGCTCAAGGGCTACTCCCTGACGGTGCCGATCACCAACTCGGCGATGGCCCCGACTTCGACTATTCTCGACGAGACCTACAAGGTCGCGATCACCCGTTTCGACAACCGCATCCGCGTCGGCGGCATGGCTGAAATCGCCGGTTTTGACCTGTCGCTGAACCCGCGTCGGCGTGAAACCCTGGAGATGATCGTCAACGACCTTTATCCTCAGGGCGGCAATCTGGCCGAGGCCAGCTTCTGGACCGGTCTGCGTCCGACCACCCCGGACGGCACCCCGATTGTCGGTGCCACACCGTTCAAGAACCTGTTCCTGAACACCGGCCACGGCACGCTCGGCTGGACCATGGCCTGTGGCTCCGGTCGCTTGCTGGCTGACCTGATGGCGAAGAAAAAGCCACAGATCAGCGCCGAAGGCCTCGATATTTCCCGTTATGGCAGCAAAACCCAGGAGCCTGCAAAGCATGTCAGTCCAGCGCCAGCTCACCAATGAGCGCATGAGTCAGATCGTCACCCATAACGGCACGGTTTACCTGGCCGGACAGGTCGGCGATGACATGAACGCCGGGATTGAACAGCAGACCCGTGAAACCCTCGCCAACATCGAGCGTTTGCTCGATCTGGCGGGCACCGACAAGCACAATCTGTTGTCGGTGACGATTTACCTGAAAGACATCGATGCGCATTTCGAAGGCATGAACGCGGTGTGGGACAAGTGGCTGCCAAAAGGCGTCGCCCCGGCTCGTGCCACGGTTGAATCGAAATTGTGCGAACCGCAAATCCTGGTCGAGCTGTCGGTTGTCGCCGCTCTGCCATAAGCCTGTCAAAAAAGATCCCTCTCCCGGTGCTGTTGGTGGTTCACGCTGTCAGCCAGCACCGGTTTTTCTTCCCGATTACCCGACCAGAAGTCTGCCGCCATGCGTCCTGCCCGTGCCCTGATCGACCTTCAAGCCCTGCGCAACAACTACCGAATCGCCCGTGAACTCACGGGGGCCAAAGCCCTCGCGGTGATCAAGGCCGATGCCTATGGCCATGGCGCGGTGCGTTGCGCCCAGGCGCTGGAAGCCGAGGCGGACGGGTTTGCCGTGGCCTGCATCGAAGAGGCGTTGGAGCTGCGGGCGGCGGGCATTCGTGCGCCGATCCTGCTGCTGGAAGGCTTTTTCGAAGCCGATGAGCTGGCGCTGATCGTCGAGCATGATTTCTGGTGCGTGGTGCATTCGCTGTGGCAGCTCGAAGCCATTGAGAAAGCGACGTTGAGCAAACCGATTACCGTGTGGCTCAAACTCGATTCCGGCATGCACCGCGTGGGGCTGCATCCGGCGGATTATCAGGCGGCCTATCAACGGCTGCTGGCCAGCGGCAAGGTCGCGAAAGTGGTGCTGATGAGCCACTTTGCGCGTGCCGACGAACTGCACGAGCAAGCCAGCGCCGATCAGGTGGCGGTATTTGAAGCCGCGCGCAAGGGCTTGTCCGCCGAGGTCAGCCTGCGCAACTCGCCGGCGGTGCTCGGTTGGCCGCAGATTCCGAGCGATTGGGTGCGCCCCGGCATCATGCTCTATGGTGCCACGCCCTTCGAAGAAGCCAACGAAGTGGCCTCGCGCCTGCAACCGGTTATGACTCTGGAATCGAAAGTGATCAGTGTGCGCGAATTGCCGGCTGGCGAGCCCGTTGGTTACGGCGCCAAATTCATCACCCCTAAACCGATGCGCATTGGCGTCGTGGCCATGGGTTACGCCGATGGCTACCCGCGTCTGGCGCCGACCGGCACGCCAGTGCTGGTTGCCGGGCAGCGCAGCCAGTTGATCGGCCGGGTGTCGATGGACATGCTCTGCATCGACCTGACCGATGTGCCGCAGGCCGGTCTCGGTTCGATCGTCGAGTTGTGGGGCAAAAACATCCTCGCCAGCGATGTGGCCATGGCAGCCGGGACGATTCCTTACCAGATTTTCTGCAACCTGCGCCGGGTGCCACTGCTCTATTCCGGAGCTTAGTGCGCGGGGCTCCAGACCGGAAGTCGCCTCGCTGAACAGGATTCAGGTCAAAGTGTTGTAAATACTGAACGCTGTCGCCATGATAACGTTCACTATCCCAACAATTTTGAATCCTGGAGGCGCAAGCTTTGGACGTCGGTGAACGACTGCAATCCATCCGTAGGCTCAAAGGCCTTTCCCAGCGTGAGCTCGCCAAACGGGCGGGTGTCACCAACAGCACCATTTCGATGATCGAAAAGAACAGCGTGAGCCCTTCGATCAGTTCGCTGCGCAAAGTGCTGGGTGGGATTCCCATGTCCATGGTCGAGTTCTTTTCCGAAGAAATCCTGCAGGAAAAACCGACCCAGATCGTCTACAAGGCCAACGAGCTGATCGATATTTCCGATGGCGCCGTGACCATGAAGCTGGTCGGTCGGGCGCACCCGAGCCGGGCTATCGCATTCCTCAATGAAATCTATCCGCCAGGCGCCGACACCGGTGACGAGATGCTCACCCATGAGGGCGAGGAAACCGGCATCCTGGTCGAAGGAAAACTGGAACTGGTGGTCGGTCTCGAAACTTTTGTCCTCGAAGCCGGCGATAGCTACTACTTTGAAAGTACCAAGCCACACCGTTTCCGAAATCCGTTCGATGCGCCAGCGCGACTAATCAGCGCAGCCACGCCGGCGAATTTCTAAGAGAAGAGGCGTCCTGCCAGCATCGCAGAGGCGCCCGGGCCGTTTTTCCGCCGCAGCCTAAGACCCTTCCGACTTTAGGGTTGTTTCAGTGCGACGGGCTTACCGCTATACTTGCGCCCGCCTGCGAACCGTGGCCGTAGGCGTGACTAGCCACCATTGAGGGTGAACGCGTGAACCTAATTATGAAAATGCTGGCTGCACCAGCAACCGTATTGGCCCTATGGGCTGTCAGTGTCAGCGCTCAAGCTGCGACCAACGACGATATCGCCAAACGCCTTGAGCCAGTCGGCCAGGTTTGTGTTCAGGGTAAAGAGTGCAAGGGCATGGAAGTGGCCGCTTCCGCGGGTGGCGGCGGTGGTGCGAAAACCCCGGATGAAGTGATTGCAAAACATTGCAACGCTTGCCACGGTTCAGGCCTGCTGGGCGCGCCGAAAATCGGTGATGCCGCTGCTTGGGGCGAGCGTGCCAAGAAAGAAGGTGGTGTTGACGGCCTGCTCGCCAAGGCGATCTCCGGCATCAACTCGATGCCGCCAAAAGGCACCTGCGCCGATTGTGCAGACGCCGAGCTCAAAGGCGCCATCCAGAAGATGTCCGGCCTGAAATAAGCCTGGGTCTTCCTGCTGAAAAGCCGCTTTCGAGCGGCTTTTTTGTGCCTGTGATTTGACCCCGGTGGCTGTTCATTGCGGCAAAGACCCGGCAAGCTCGGTCCAACCCCAAGTCATGACGCATGAGGGAGGATCCGATGGTTCAGCTGTGCTCTATCGAACAGGCAGTCGATGACGTCTTGGCACGGTTGCCGACGCATATCCACATGGGCCTGCCCCTGGGCCTGGGCAAACCCAACCACTTCGTCAACGCGTTGTATCGACGTATCGCGCAACTGCCCGAGCGGCGGCTGACGATCTACACCGCGCTGTGCCTGGGCCGTCCGCCCTTGGGCGACGGATTGCAAAAGCGCTTTCTCGAACCCTTTATCGAGCGGGTTTTCGGAGATTATCCGGAGCTGGATCTCCTCGCCGACCTGCGTCGCGATACGTTGCCGGGCAACATCCACATCCAGCAATTCTTCATGCAGCCCGGCAGTCTGCTCAACAGTGCCACGGCGCAGCAGGATTACGTCAGCAGCAACTACAGCCATGCGGCGCGGGACATCAATGCCGCCGGGTTGAACCTGGTGGCGCAATTGGTGGCCAGCGATGCCGAACATCCCGACCGCTTGAGCCTGAGCTGCAACCCGGACATCACCCTCGACCTGTTGCCGATGATTGCCAAGCGCCGCGCCGCCGGAGAAACCATCCTGATGGTCGGCCAGGTGCACAACGATCTGCCTTACATGCCCGGCGATGCGGAGCTCGGCATCGACACCTTCGACCTTCTGATCGACCAGAAGGACAACACCACGCTGTTCTCCACACCGAACATGCCGGTGGGGTGTCAGGACCATTTCATCGGCTTGCACGCCAGCACTCTGGTGCGTGACGGCGGCACTTTGCAGGTCGGCATCGGTTCCATGGGCGATGCGCTGACGGCGGCGCTGTTGGCGCGACAGGCCGACAACGACGCTTACAAGGCGTTGCTCGCCGAGGTGAACCTCAGTCAGTGGGCGCAACTGATCGAGCGCGAAGGCGGCATCGAACCCTTCGCCAAAGGCCTGTATGGCTGCAGCGAAATGTTCGTCAGCGGATTGCTGGTGCTAGCCGATGCCGGGATCGTGCGGCGCAAGGTTTACCCGGACGTGGCGACCCAACAGCAGGCGAATGCCGGCACCCTGGATGAGGCCGCGCAAATTGATGGCATCTCGGTGCACGCCGGATTCTTCCTCGGTCCGCGCAGCTACTACGAACGCTTGCGCGAGTTGCCGCAAAGCAAGCGGCTTGCATTCAACATGACCCGCATCAGCTACATCAACGAGCTTTACGGCCAGGAAGAACTCAAGCGCTTGCAGCGCCTGGATGCGCGGTTCATCAACACCGCGTTCACCGTGACCTTGCTCGGTGCCGCGGTGGCGGATCAGCTTGAAGACGGACGTGTGCTCAGCGGCGTAGGCGGGCAGTACAACTTCGTGGTTCAGGGCCATGCACTGCAAGGCGCGCGCTCGGTGTTGTTGCTGCGCAGCTGGCGCGAGTCCGGCGGCGACGTCAGCTCGAACATCGTCTGGGAGTATGGCCACTGCACGATTCCCCGACACTTGCGGGACATCGTGATCACCGAATACGGCATCGCCGATCTTCGCGGCAAAACCGATGCGGCCGTGATCGAGGCGCTGCTGAATATCAGCGACTCGCGTTTTCAGTCGGGATTGATCGAGCAGGCGCAGAAGGTCGGCAAATTGCCGAAGGACTTCCGTCTCGATCCGCGTTTTGCCGACAACAGTCCGCAACGCTTGCAGGAGATTCAGGCGCGGCATCCGCAGCTGTTTCCGGAGTATCCGCTGGGCTGTGATTTCACCGAGGTCGAGCGGGATCTGTTGCGGGCGCTGAACTGGCTCAAGAGCAAGTTCAAGCTGAGCGAGGTGCTGGACCTGGGCAAGGCAGCGCTGGATGCGCCGGAGGCGGCAGCGTTCCCGCGATAGCGGTGTATCAGTCAACGAAGATGTCGACTGACACTATGCAATCGCGAGCAAGCTCGCTCCCACAGGGGGATGTGCGTTGTGGCGGCTTTATTCGATAAAGGTCACAACACCATCTGCCAGCGACTTCACGCGGGCCAGGGACTCTACGCGATAACCCTGCGAGTCCAGTTCCGCACGGCCACCCTGGAACGACTTCTCGATCACGATGCCCAGGCCCGCCACGGTGGCGCCGGCCTGCTTGATGATCGAAATCAGTGCCTGGGACGCCTTACCGTTGGCCAGGAAGTCATCGATGATCAGCACGCGGTCGCTGCTGGTAAGGTGGCGCGGGGAGATGGCCACGGTGCTTTCGGTCTGCTTGGTGAACGAGTACACGGTCGCCGACAGCAGGTTTTCGGTCAGGGTCAGGGACTGGTGCTTGCGGGCGAAAATCACCGGCACGCCGAGGTTCAGGCCGGTCATGATCGCCGGGGCAATGCCCGAGGCTTCGATGGTGACGATCTTGGTGATGCCCGAATCCTTGAACAGCGTGGCGAATTCGTCGCCGATCAGCTTCATCAGGGTCGGGTCGATCTGGTGGTTCAGAAAGGCGTCGACTTTCAGGACCTGGTCGGAAAGCACGATGCCTTCTTCGCGAATTTTCTTGTGCAGGGCTTCCATGAAGCTGTCCTCTTTTGGCGCCTGTGCGCCGAAGGTCATATAAAAGTGGTCAATTCTAGCGCTTTAACATCGCGCGTATATCCGCCAATGCGTTGTTGCCGCGCACGGCTTTGACTTCGGTCGGTGTGTCGTCGTTGCCTTCCCAAGCCAGGTCGTCCGGCGGCAACTCATCGAGGAAGCGGCTCGGTGCGCAATCGATGATCTCGCCGTACTGCTTGCGCTTGGCGGCGAAGGTAAAGGCCAGGGTCTGGCGCGCGCGGGTAATGCCCACGTAGGCCAGGCGACGTTCTTCTTCGATAGTGTCGGCTTCGATGCTGGAACGGTGCGGGAGGATTTCCTCTTCCATGCCCATGATGAACACGTAGGGGAATTCCAGGCCCTTGGAGGCGTGCAAGGTCATCATCTGCACGCCTTCGGCACCGTCTTCCTCTTCCTGCTGGCGCTCGAGCATGTCGCGCAGGACGAGTTTGCCGATGGCGTCCTCGACGGTCATCTCGCCTTCTTCGTCTTTTTCCAGGGTGTTCTTCAGCGCCTCGATCAGGAACCAGACGTTACCCATGCGGTAGTCGGCGGCCTTGTCGCTGGAGCTGTTGGTGCGCAGCCAGTTCTCGTAGTCGATGTCCATGACCATGCTGCGCAGGGCCGAGATCGGGTCTTCGCCGGCGCACTGCTCGCGCACCCTGTCCATGAAACGCTTGAAGCGCGACAGGCGATCGGTGAAGCGGCTGTCCAGATGCTCGCCCAAACCCATCTCGTCGGTGGCGGCATACATCGAGATCTTGCGCTCGGTGGCGTAGTTGCCCAGCTTCTCCAGCGTGGTCGAACCGATCTCGCGGCGCGGCACGTTGATCACCCGCAGGAACGCGTTGTCGTCGTCCGGGTTCACGATCAGACGGAAGTAAGCCATCAGGTCTTTCACTTCCTGACGTCCGAAAAAGCTGTTGCCACCGGACAGACGATACGGCACCTGGTGATGCTGCAACTTCAGTTCGATCAGTTTGGCCTGGTAGTTGCCGCGATAGAGGATCGCGAAATCGCTGTAGGGGCGGTCGGTGCGCAAGTGCAGGCTGAGGATTTCCATGGCCACGCGCTCGGCCTCGGCGTCCTCGTTGCGGCAGCGGATCACGCGGATCTCGTCGCCGTGGCCCATTTCACTCCACAACTGCTTTTCGAATTCGTGGGGGTTGTTCGAGATCAGCACGTTGGCGCAGCGCAGGATGCGGCTGGTGGAGCGGTAGTTCTGCTCCAGCATCACCACTTTCAAGGACGGGTAGTCTTCCTTGAGCAGCATCAGGTTTTCCGGGCGAGCGCCGCGCCAGGCGTAGATCGACTGGTCGTCGTCGCCCACCACGGTGAACTGGTTGCGTTTGCCGATGAGCATTTTCACCAGCAGGTATTGGCTGGCGTTGGTGTCCTGGTATTCGTCGACCAGCAGGTAACGCACCTTGTTCTGCCACTTTTCCAGGATGTCGGCGTGCTCTTCGAACAGCTTCACCGGCAACAGGATCAGGTCGTCGAAGTCCACCGCATTGAACGCCTTAAGCGTGCGCTGATAGTGGGTGTAGACAATGGCGGCGGTCTGTTCCTTGGGGTTGCGCGCATTTTCCAGGGCCTGGGCCGGCAGGATCAGGTCGTTTTTCCAGGCGCCGATCATGTTCTTGATCTCGTCGACGCCGTCGTCGCCCGAATATTCCTTCTGCATGATGTCGGTCATCAGGGCCTTGACGTCGGTCTCGTCGAAGATCGAGAAGCCCGGCTTGTAGCCCAGCCGCACGTGCTCCTTGCGGATGATGTTCAGGCCCAGGTTGTGGAACGTGCAGACCGTCAGCCCGCGCCCTTCACCGGCACGCAGCAGGGTGCCGACCCGTTCCTTCATTTCACGGGCGGCCTTGTTGGTAAAGGTCATGGCGACGATGTACTGGGCGCGAATGCCGCAGTTCTGGATCAGGTGCGCGATTTTGCGCGTGATCACGCTGGTCTTGCCGGAGCCTGCACCGGCGAGCACCAAAAGAGGGCCGCCGACGTAGCTCACGGCTTCTTGCTGCCGGGGATTGAGTCGGGACATAGGTAAATTCAGGAGTCAGTCACAAAATGGGCCGGCATTTTAACAGGCTCAGCGAATTGTGCTGCTCTGTCCGACTTGTGACGTACCGCGCTTTCTGCAATTGCCGGTTTTGTTACTTTCACGCAGGATGCGCAACGAATTTGCGGCTAATGTTCGTAATTCCAGTTACAAAGGGCTCGTTTTGCCAACTGATGTCATTGTCATTGGTCATCGGAACGGCATAATGCCCGTCGCCTACATCTTTGCAGAGTCTAGGGAGCTAGCTTGTCTACGCCTGTCGAACCCTTGCGTTTGCTGCTACTGGCCGAAGAGCCAGCGTGGGCAGCGTTGTTGCGCGAGTGTCTGGCTCCTATGGGGAGCTCGGCCGTGCTCATCAGCGCGCCGAGTTGGGAGTCGGTCAGCAGCCTGTTTGATGACAACCGCAGCGCGGTGTTATTGACCATCCCGCAACTTCAACCGGCGCCGGGCCGTTGCAGCCTGCCGACGGTGTTGCTGCTCGACCATGAGCCGCTGACCCCGCCTGACGGTGTGAGTGACTGGCTGGTGCGCGATCTGCTCGATCCCGGCATGTTGCGCCGTTGCCTGCGCCATGTGCGCGAGCGTGGAGTCCTGGAAAACACTCTGCAACGCCTGGCCGAGCAAGATCCGCTCACCGGCATCGCCAATCGCCAGGGCTTCCAGACGCTGCTGACAGCGCGGCTGGCGGAAAACGACGGTCGTGGCCTGGCCCTCGGTCATCTTGACCTCGACAACTTTCGTTATGCCAACGATGCCCTTGGCCATCAGGCCGGTGACCGCCTGATCCTGCAAGTGGTGGCGCGGCTCAAGAGTCAGCTTGAGGCCGGCGATCAACTGGCACGTCTGGGCAGTGATGAATTCGCTCTGTTGATCGACACCCGTCGCGCTCCCCAGCGTGCCGAATGGATGGCCGAACGCATCAGCGAAGCATTGGCCGAGCCTTATTGGGTCGATGGTGAAAGCCTGCTGATCGGTTCCAGCCTGGGCATTGCCTACGCCCGAGCCCGGACCGGTGCGGATCCGCTGATGTGGCATGCACATATCGCTATGCAGCAGGCCAAAAGCACCCAGGGCTGCACCTTTCACATTTTCAACGAACGCATCAACCGCAATGCCCGCAGCATCGCCGACCTCGAAACCGAGCTGCGCCGGGCGCTGCGCCGCGATGAGCTGGAATTGCACTACCAGCCACGCCTCAACCTTGAGGACGGGCAAATCGTCGGCCTCGAAGCTCTGGTGCGCTGGCGCCATGCCGAGCGTGGCTTGTTGCCCCCGAGTGAATTCGTGCCGCTGGCTGAGCAAAGCGGTCTGATTGTCCCGCTGGGCTACTGGGTGATTTCTCGGGCCTTGCGCGACATGCAGGCGCTGCTTGAGCTGGGTTTGCCACCGTTGCACATGGCGATCAACCTGTCGTTCCGGCAATTCCAGGACAGCCAGTTGCTGTCGACCCTGAGTCGCCTGATTGCCGAGCGCGGTGTCGAGGCGCAGTGGCTGGAATTCGAATTGACCGAAACCGCCGTGATGCGCCGTAGCGAACTGGTCAAGCAGACCATGGACGCCCTCGGGCGCCTTGGCGTGCGCTTCTCTCTCGACGACTTCGGCACCGGGTTCTCGTCGTTCGTGCACCTCAACAGCCTGCCGATCACCTTGCTGAAGATCGACAAGAGCTTTGTCGGCGGCATGGAGCAGCGTGAGGAAAACCGCAAACTGGTCCACGCGATGATCAACCTGGCGCACAACCTCAACCTTGAGGTGGTCGCCGAAGGTGTGGAGACGCCGGAGCAACTGGATCTGCTGCGTGGGTTTGAATGCGATCAGGTGCAGGGATATTTGATCAGCAGGCCATTGCCGCTGGCCGAGTTAGTGGAGTATCTGACGCTTGGCTCCAGTCAGCAGCCGATGCTGGAAGTGGTGAGCTGACCGCGACTTTTCAGTTGGCACAAAACCTGTGGGAGCGAGCTTGCTCGCGATGGCGGTGTATCAGTCGACATGGAGGTTGACTGACCTGGCCTCATCGCGAGCAAGCT